>JAFLRS010000208.1 GCA_022511355.1 Alistipes sp. | reverse complement strand
TTGCGGTGGCCTGCCTGACGACCGAGGTGGTTGTAATTCTTATTGTGTCTCATAATGCAAAGTTTTTTACGGTGTTAGCAGTGGGCGAAGTTTAATCCTTGTCCAGTTTGTAGATCGCTACGTCCATCCCGAACTTGAGGTTCAGCGAGGCCAGCAGCTCGTCGAGCTCGGTCAGCGATTTCTTGCCGAAGTTGCGGAACTTCAGCAGGTCGTTGCGATTGAGCTTCACCAGATCGCCCAACGTATCGACGTCGGCGGCCTTCAGGCAGTTCAATGCGCGGACGCTCAGATCCTGATCCGACAGCTTCGTCTTGAGCAGCTGACGCATGTGCAGTACATCCTCGTCGAACTCTTCGGTGCCGTTCTTGTCCTCCATATTGACCGTGATCTTCTCGTCCGAGAAGAGCATGAAGTGCTGGATGAGGATCTTGGCGGCCTCCTTGAGCGCCTCTTTCGGGTGGATCGACCCGTCGGTAGTAATTTCCAAATTCAGTTTCTCGTAGTCCGTGCGCTGCTCCACGCGGTAGTCCTCGATCGCATATTTCACGTTCTTGATCGGCGTGAAAATCGAGTCGATGGGCAGCGTACCGAAATCGGCATCGGCCGGCATGTTCTCCTCGGCGGGAACGTAGCCGCGGCCCTTGCCGATCGTGATCGTGAGCTGCATCTTGGTTCCGGGAGCCAAGTGGCAGATCACCAGATCGGGATTCAGTACTTTGAAGAACGAGAGGTAATTCGAGATATATCCGGCAGTCAGCTCCGTAACCCCCGCCACGTTGATCGACACCTTTTCTGCATCTTGGTTATCGACCGTGCGGATAAAGCGAATCTGCTTCAGGAAGAGGATGATGTGTAACATATCCTCCTTCACGCCGGGGATGGCGGCGAACTCGTGATCGACGCCCGCAACCTTCACCGTCGTAATCGCATAGCCCTCGAGCGACGAGAGCAGAATGCGACGCAGTGCGTTTCCGACCGTGCGACCGAATCCGGGCTCCAGCGGTCGGAACTCAAACTTTCCGAACGACGAAGTAGATTCGAGCATAATAACCTTTTCAGGTTTCTGGAATGCCAATATTGCCATAATCTTGAATTTGTT
>JAFLRS010000207.1 GCA_022511355.1 Alistipes sp. | reverse complement strand
GCTACTGCCCCAGCATCGAGGACAAACTGCGCACCTTCGCCGACAAAGAACAACATCTGCTATTCCTCGAACCCGAAGGCCGCAACACCAACGAATACTACCTGAACGGCTTCTCGTCGTCGCTCCCTTACGAGGTGCAAATCAAGGCGTTACACCATATCCGAGGCCTCGAAAACGTGCACGTCTACCGCCCCGGCTATGCCATCGAGTACGACTACTTCCCGCCCACGCAACTGCTGCATACCCTCGAAACAAAACTTGTCAAAAATCTCTACTTCGCCGGTCAGATCAACGGCACCACGGGCTACGAGGAGGCGGCTGCACAGGGTCTGATGGCGGGCATAAACGCCCATCTGCGACTCGCAGGCAGCGAACCGCTCATCCTGCGGCGCGACGAAGCCTACATCGGTGTGCTCATCGACGACCTCGTAACCAAAGGGGTCGACGAACCCTATCGCATGTTCACCTCGCGAGCCGAATACCGGATTCTGCTCCGTCAGGACAATGCCGACCTGCGATTAACACCAATCGGCTACAAACTCGGTCTTGTAAGCGAAAAAAACTACCGGAAATTCGAAGAAAAAAAATCGCTCGCAGAATCGCTTATTTCGTTCCTCCACACACGGAGCATCAAACCCTCCGAAATTTTTTACTATTTGGTTTCCGTAAATTCCGAGCCTTTGACGCAGGGACGCAAACTCTACGACCTCCTTTTACGTTCAGAAATCTTTATAAATTCGTTGAGGAGAGCCGTACCTCTTCTTGAAAAATTCATATCCGAGAATCGCATATCTGCCGAGGCAATCGAGGAGGCGGAGATACAAATCAAATATCGCGGTTATATAGAACGCGAAAAAATGATAGCCGAAAAGTTGCGTCGGCTCGAAGACATCACAATTCCCGCCGATTTCGACTTCAATGCCATGCAGTCGCTGACTATCGAGGCGCGGCAAAAACTCTCGCGCATACGACCATCGACAATCGGGCAAGCCTCACGAATCCCGGGCGTCTCACCCGCCGACGTCAATGTGCTTCTAATCAAATTCGGACGATAAATAAAATCCCTTGTTCCACGTGGAACAAGGGATTTTTTTAATTGGGAATTGGGAA
>JAFLRS010000206.1 GCA_022511355.1 Alistipes sp. | reverse complement strand
CGGTGCTGTTGAAGCGCGGTTGCTGGATAGGTGCTGGCTCGACGATTCTGCCGGGTGTCACGGTCGGCGAAAATGCGGTGGTCGGCGCAGGCTCGGTCGTTACCAAAGATGTCGAGGACAACACCGTCGTCGCCGGCAATCCCGCACGACTAATCAAACGGATATAATTTTAGGAAGAAATAATCCGTAAATGCAAATTACGGATTTTATAAGTAAGTCGGCGTGATAAATATCACGCCGACTACTTTTTAATGGCATAGCCATAGTGGACGCGATAATATATTCATAGAATATATTACTGACGTCTCTTTTGGCTCCACAATTTTGCTGCAATCTCGCTTATATAGCAGTCGTACACATATTATCTGTACTTGTTACTTTTTTGTTACTCGCCACTTGTAGTATTGTTGTAATACTATTATAATCAGGCATATATATTTTTACTTTATCTTGGAGGGAATCAGTTGCAGTTCGAACCGCCAGATACGGTAGGTGATTCGCATGCTGACCTCGGCCGTGGCCGTAAACCCGAATTTCTTGTGCACCGAATAGTCGCTGTGCTCCCACTCCCCGTTGGTCCAGACGCTTTTGCCGGCCGCCCAGTCGCCGCCGAAGATGTAGCCCGGAGCCGCTCCGGCGCCGAACTCCACCCGCTCAGGCACAACGAACAGCAGCGCGGAGAGCAGTCCCGAACCAAACGCGGCGCTCCCCGTATTGACCCTCTGCCCCTGCCATGGGGTGTAGGTCTCATAGGAGGACGGCAGCATGACCTCCGGCAGTTTGCGCCATCGCTTTGAACTCCTGATTCGCGAACGCCACACCAGATGCACCGGCACTTCGCCCTGGTGTATGGCGCCGTTGTTCTCGTATGTGTATCTGACACCGCTGCGCAGACCGAACGAATCGTTCCAAAACCAGGCGCCGTCGACAAAAGCTACGGCCGAATTGTCGGCCGAGCCCGTCACGGGCACCGTCACGCCGCAGCCCGCAGTTATCTCCCAAAAACTTTTCTGCGGGTCGAACTTGCCGCTCTGTGCGCTGCTGCTGCCGACCGCCGCCGGCAACAGGAAGAGTGAAATGACTGCAAGTTTCAATCTCATATATTAAAGG
>JAFLRS010000205.1 GCA_022511355.1 Alistipes sp. | reverse complement strand
GGGGTTTGCGCGAACGGGCCGTGACATTCCAGTCGATGTCGCGCACGTCGTCGCCGGCACGGTATTCGCGCACTTCGGCGAACGACATTCCCCGTCCGCGGAAGGCGGTGTGATACTTGCCCGCGAAAATCTCGTCGGAGAGTCCGCGGGTTTTGATTTCGATTTTGCGTACCCTTTTAAGTATGTCGTTTTCGCTTTCGCGCATTACGGTACGATTACGTTGTTGAGGATGTCGGTTATAATCTCTTCGGTGGTGATGTTTTCGGCTTCGGCTTCGTAGGTGAGGCCGATGCGGTGGCGCAGCACGTCGTGACATACGGCGCGAACATCTTCGGGGATGACATATCCGCGTCGGCGGATGAAGGCATAGGCGCGTGCGGCTTTGGCGAGCGAGATGCTGGCGCGAGGCGAGCCTCCGTAGGAGATGAGCGGACGCAGACGTTCGAGATTGTATTCGGCCGGTTCGCGCGTGGCGAATATTATGTCGATGATATACTTTTCGATTTTCTCATCCATGTAGACTTCTTCGACCACTTTGCGGGCTTTGACAATCTCTTCGGGGGAGATTACCTTCGAGACCTGCGGCATACCGCTGCCGGCCAGATTCATGCGCACGATGTCGCGTTCTTCCTGTTTTTTGGGGTAGGAGATTTTGGCTTTGAGCATGAATCGGTCCACCTGAGCTTCGGGCAGAGGATAAGTTCCTTCCTGTTCGAGGGGGTTTTGCGTTGCCAGCACGAGGAAGGGTTCGGGCAGACGGTAGGTAGTGTCGCCGATTGTCACCTGCCGTTCCTGCATGGCTTCGAGCAATGCGCTCTGCACTTTGGCGGGCGAGCGGTTGATTTCGTCGGCCAGCACGAAGTTGGCGAATACGGGACCTTTCTTTACGGTGAACTCTTCGTTGCGCTGCGAGTAGATGAGCGTACCGATGAGGTCGGCGGGGAGCAGGTCGGGGGTGAACTGAATGCGCGAGAAATCGGCATCCACGGCTTTGGCCAAAGTGGTTATGGCGAGCGTTTTGGCCAACCCCGGAACGCCCTCGAGCAGAATGTGGCCGTTCGAAAGCAGACCTATGAGCAGCGTATCGACCAGATGCGTCTGACCCACGATGACCTTCGACATTT
>JAFLRS010000204.1 GCA_022511355.1 Alistipes sp. | reverse complement strand
AGCTTGCCCGTCATGTCGCGCCAGTTAATCATGAACAACCCCACGACATCGTAGCCCTGCTGCTTGAGCAGCCATGCAGCCACCGACGAATCGACTCCTCCCGAAATTCCGACAACAACTCTCTGCGCCATAACCTACAATTCCATAAGCCCTTCGGGCAGTATCAGTTTCATGTGACGGGCCTCGAAATCTATCGCCGCTATGAACTCCTCGGCAAAGGGCACCAGCACCTCGCGGCCGTCGAACTCGATGCCGAACAGCGGATTGACCTCGTTGTCGTAGAAATCGGCAATGCGGCCCCTGCGGCCATCGGTCTCGACCGTAAAACCTATCAAATCCTCGGGCAGGAATTCGTCGTCGGCCGCCGTGTCGTCATCGCCGGTGCGCACGAAGAGCGTGCGGCCCGCGAATTCGTCTATGCGCTCCGCAGAGTCGAAGTCGGCAAAGACCGCCAAAGCCCCCGAAGCTCCGCGATACTCGAAACGGTCGCACCACAACGGCACGGCCAGATTGTCCACCTCCACGAACAAAGGGTCGTTCGCGGGGTCGAAATCCTCGGGGAATGCGTCGTAGAGATTCAACAACACACCGCCGTCGGTGCCGAATGTTTTCGATATTTTGGCTACTGTAAGCATCTTGAGTCGGTAAAATAACAAAACCCCTCGCACAACGAGGGGTTTCAGTCAGAATTTCCCGCAGCCTTCCGGCCGGCAAGCCGCTATTCGGCGGGAGTCTCCTCGGTTGCGGTCTCTGCGGCAGCCTCTTCGCCTTCGGTTTCGGCAGCGGCGGCAGCGGCAGCTTCAGCCTCTGCGGCAGCCTTCTTCTCGGCCAGAGCCTGAGCGCGTGCTTCAGCGACTTTGGTCTCGGCAGCCAGACGACTCTTCGCAGCCGACTTTGCATCGCCTGCAAGCTTATCGACTTTGGCAGCGATTTTGGCCTCCTTCTCGCCGAGCCACTTGTTGAATTTGGCATCGGCATCGCTTTCCGAGAAAGCACCTTTGGCTACACCGCCGAGCAGGTGTTTCTTGTAGAGAACGCCCTTGTAGGAGAGAATTGCCCGACAGGTGTCGGTGGGTTGTGCGCCTTTGAGTAACCAATCGAGAGCTCTTTCGAAGTTCAAATCGATCGTAGCAGGATTCGTGT
>JAFLRS010000203.1 GCA_022511355.1 Alistipes sp. | reverse complement strand
CGCGAAGGCAAATTCGCAGTCATCAAACTGCCCTCGGGCGAGACGCGCATGGTACTCGTAACTTGCCGTGCCACTGTGGGTACGGTGTCGAACGCTGACCACAACCTCGAAAGCTCGGGCAAGGCAGGCCGCAGCCGCTGGATGGGCCGCCGTCCGAGAAACCGCGGCGTTGTGATGAACCCCGTAGACCACCCGATGGGTGGTGGCGAAGGACGTGCATCGGGTGGTCACCCGCGTTCGCGCAAAGGTCTGTTGGCTAAGGGTTACAAGACTCGCAACCCGAAGAAGACAACCTCGAAGTTTATTATTTCAAGAAAGAAAAAATAATTAAATAGAGTACTATGAGCCGTTCACTTAAAAAAGGACCGTTTATCGACCCGAAACTCGAAGCAAAAGTAGTTGCTCAGGCCGAAGGCAATAAAAAGTCCGTAATCAAAACATGGTCGCGTGCAAGTATGATTTCCCCCGATTTCGTGGGACAGACTATCGCCGTGCACAACGGAAACAAATTCATCCCGGTTTATGTGACCGAAAATATGGTTGGCCACAAATTGGGCGAATTCGCTCCGACGCGTAACTTCCGCGGGCATGCGGGTAACAAGAAAAAATAGTTAGACTATGGGTGCAAGAAAATCAATAATGGCCGACAAATTCAAGGCCGAAAAGAAACAGAAGGCTATCGCCGTGATGCGCGACTGCCCGACGTCGCCGCGCAAAATGCGACTGGTCGCTGACATCATCCGCGGCGTCGAAATCAACAAAGCGCTCGGAATCCTCCGCTACTCGAAAAAAGAGGCCTCCATCCGTATGGAGAAACTGCTCAAGTCGGCCATCGCCAACTGGGAAGCCAAAAACGAAGGCCAGCGTCTGGAGGACAACGTGCTGTGCGTGAAGGAAGTCTACGTCGACGGAGGCCGCATGCTCAAACGCATTCAGCCCGCTCCGCAAGGCCGCGCTCACCGTATCCGCAAACGCTCGAACCACGTAACGATTGTGGTGGACAAAATGGTCGTCAACCAAGAAAACAACTAAGCAATGGGACAGAAAGTCAATCCGATAGCAAACCGTCTGGGCTATATCAAAGGTTGGGACTCCAACTGGTTCGGCGGAAGGGATTTCTCGGACAAACTGGCCGAGGATGCCAAAAT
>JAFLRS010000202.1 GCA_022511355.1 Alistipes sp. | reverse complement strand
TACATAAAATCGAAAAAATTATTTAGCACGCAAAATTAGCAAATTATTGTGAATGCGTATCGCTGCCGGCCAAAAAGTTTTCGATTTTATGTAAAATACTTACATTACCCCCTAAATCCCCCTTTTGACAAAAGGGGGGACTTTCTATGGGTGGCGCTGCCGACCTCAATGCGTAAAAATTTGCGTCGAAAGTAAAAAAATAATTTTGAATTCTCTTAACTTTGCCGGTGTAAACATTCGTGACTATGGATATTCGGCAGGAAAAACAACCCGTTGACGACGAAAAATTCATGCGCTGCGCAATAGATGAAGCCCGCCGTGCGTTGGACAAGGGAGAGGTACCCATCGGAGCAGTGGTCGTGGCGGGAGGCAGAGTGGTCGGCCGCGGACACAATCTGGTGGAGACGTTGCAGGATGCTACGGCACATGCCGAGATGCAGGCCGTCACGGCCGCAACCGCAAGCCTCGGCGGCAAGTATCTGAACGATTGTACGTTGTACGTCACGGTCGAACCGTGTGTGATGTGCGCCGGAGCCATCGCATGGTCGCAGGTGGGGCGCGTGGTGTGGGGCGCCGACGATCCCAAGCGCGGACATACGCGCTACGTCTCGCCGCCGATGCTCCACCCCCGCACCGAGGTCACGCGAGGCGTGCTGGCCGACGAATGCGAGGCGCTGATGACCGGCTTCTTCGCCACGCTGCGACGCTGACGGCGGCCGGAGGGCCGGGAAGATATTTGGCGAATTATGAAAAATTGCTTAACTTTGCCGGAAACGTGCCGGCAGCCGATGGCGGCAGAATAACGAAAAACGGGAATTTTTAACATTAAATAACAACACTATGAAAAAGCTGATTTTATCTTTGGTAGCGCTGGCGGGCGTCATGACCGCATCGGCGCAGGGCGGAGTGGCCGAGGCCTACAACAATGGTGCAGCCGCTCTGAATGCGAAGAACTACGCTGAAGCAGTCAAACTCTTCGAGCAGGTTGTCGACGAGGGCATGACCTCCGAGGACGCTACGGTTCTCCAGCAGGTCGAGAATGCTAAAAAATATGTAGTCACCTGCTACCGCAACATGGGTATGGCTTCGGCCAAGACGGGCGATTACGATGCAGCTGTGGGCCATCTGAATACCGCTGTCGAGCGCGCCGAGGAGTAT
>JAFLRS010000201.1 GCA_022511355.1 Alistipes sp. | reverse complement strand
GCTATCGGCGTACCCTTCATTGCTGCGGGAACGTCTTCGAATTCGAGACGTTCGCGGATGCCCGCAAAAAGCACCAGCGCCAAAGCGAAGCCTATAGCTGCCGCCAAAGAGTAAACAACACTCTGCAACAGATTGAATTCTTTCTGAATCATCAGGATAGCCACACCGAGTACGGCGCAGTTGGTGGTAATCAGAGGCAGGAATATACCCAATGCCTGATAGAGCGAAGGCGACACCTTTTTAAGTATGATTTCGACCATCTGCACCAGCGAGGCGATAACCAGAATAAAGACTATCGTCTGCATATACTGGATTTCGAGCGGTTCGAGTACATAGGTCTGTATGCACCACGCGACAACCGCCGTCAGCGACATCACGAAGGTCACCGCGGCACCCATGCCGAGCGAAGTTTCGACCTTCGACGATACGCCGAGGAAAGGACAGATTCCCAAAAATTGCGACAATACCACGTTATTTACGAGGATTGCGCCGACTATGATTGCGAAATAAGATACGGGTTCCATACTCTTCTACTTTTTCAAAAATTTGTTAAACAGCGCCATCATATAACCCAGCACGAGGAAAGCTCCCGGAGCCAGCACGAACACCAACGGCATATAACTCATCTGCGAGCCGTCGGCTCCTGTGTAGTTGAGACCCAGCGACAGACCGAAAATCTCGCCGCTGCCGAGCAGTTCGCGAACCAGACCGATAAGCGTGAGCGACAACGTGAAACCCACTCCGATTCCCACTCCGTCGAGTACCGAATCGAGAGCCGAATTCTTCGAAGCGAAAGCCTCGGCGCGGCCCAGAATGATGCAGTTCACCACGATAAGCGGAATGAACACTCCGAGCGATGCGTAGAGCGACGGTACATATGCCTGCATGAGCATCTGAATGATGGTGACGAACGAAGCGATAATCACGATAAAGGAGGGAATGCGAACCTTGTCGGGGATTATGTTCTTGACGAGCGAAATCACCAGATTGCTCATTATAAGCACAGCCATCGTGGCTACACCCATTCCGAATCCGTTGGCGGCCGAAGTGGTCGTTCCCAACGTGGGGCACATACCCAGAACCAACACGAATGTGGGATTCTCCTTGATGATGCCCTTCAGTACAAGTTGCAATTTATTCATTTTCTCCTCCTTCCTGAGCCTCGCAGCCCTCTTCGTTATCGGCTTC
>JAFLRS010000200.1 GCA_022511355.1 Alistipes sp. | reverse complement strand
AATGCGGTTTGCCGCAAGTACTTCAGTCTTGAAGGTTATTTCGATATCGCCGGACTTGAGCGTCCACTCGCCCGCAGTGCCGATGGTATGGCCGTTTGATATCTGCTCGCCGTTAAGGGTGAACGTGTAGCCATCCTTGATTTCAAGGGTCAGCGGACTGATCTTCGAAACGTCGTAAGTTCTGCCGTCCGAGACGTTGCAAGGGCTATTGTTCTCTCCCGCGTAGACAGTGAACTCGCCGGGGCCGGAGACTGTTCCGTCGGCATAGACGATGTAAAGCTTATACTCGCCCGGCTCTGCGGGGATGGCAATGCTCTTTTTGTTGCCCGCAGCACAGGTCATGACTGCGGACTCGGCA
The DNA here is from genome assembly GCA_022511355.1 of Alistipes sp. Classification (GTDB taxonomy): domain Bacteria; phylum Bacteroidota; class Bacteroidia; order Bacteroidales; family Rikenellaceae; genus Alistipes. The sequence goes on along the minus strand of JAFLRS010000200.1, from coordinate 884 downwards.
AACTCTTCGGTGCCTTCGGGGGCGAGCCAAACGGTGTCGTCGGGAGACAAAAGTCCGCGGCGCGGGAGAATCTCTCCGCAAGCTATTTCGACGTTCGATGCGAGCTCGTAGTAGTCGTCGGGCATGACGTCCTTCGGGATCATATAGGTGTATTCGTCTTCAAGGCCTGAGTAGAGAACGACCTCATAGCCCTCGAGCGGCCAGATGCAGTCGGCGTTGACGTACTGCTCGAGCGTGCAGTTCGGAGCGGTCGTTTCGGAGCGGTCGGTGTTCGAGAAACCGTTCGTGACGATGCAGTCGTGCTTGCGCATCCAGTCGTTCAGCTCATAGACGTTGCGGATTATGTTCGTGACGACATTGTGGTCGAAATTGATGAACGCACTGCCCTCGTCCGGGTGGAAACCGTTTACCATGCGGGAGCCGTTCGCAACGGTCGGAGTGCGGAAACAGTTGATGTAGTTATAGCTCATGTCTGACGCCTCAGACCAGTCTTCGTTGCCCTGCTGACCGAGGGTGTAGATTCCGCCGGCATCCTGCAAAACGGAGCATATCTCTTCAACACGGTTGTAGTTGACGTGGTTATAGCGAGAAGTTGTCGTCGGCTGACCGGGGAGCTGTGAACCGTCGGTGCCGTCGAAGTTGCACCATGCCCAACCGATGGACATGCCGCTGTAGGAACACTTGTAGACAAAGTTGTGCTCGACAGTCAGGTTATATGTGAAGAATGAAGTTATCGGCGAGTTGCCGGGGAAGAAGTAGCAGTTTTCATAGAGGTAGTTGTTCTTTATCGTGATGTTCTTCGGTACCGCCTCGGTGCCCGCGGGGAACTTTTCGTGCTCGGGGCCCGCGCTCGTCTCGCTGACGCGCTGTTTTTCGGTGTCGTT
>JAFLRS010000020.1 GCA_022511355.1 Alistipes sp. | reverse complement strand
TTTTTGGGTTTTTCGCCTTTGTAGTCGTCATTGACATAGACGCGCACGAAATCGACCTCCATCGAGGGCGGATTCTGCGGGTCCCACTCTTGAGGGTCTACGGCTCCGGGCCAGCGCGAGGGGTCGGTCGAGATGCCGGTGCTTATTATCATGTAAAAGCCTTCGGGGTCGCTCCACGGCCAGTCGGTGTTTCCGTTTGCGCCTTTGACGTGTTCGAAGAACCGCTGACCGTTCACGCCTCCTGCCATGCGGTCGGGGAGCCACTCTATCCAGAAGATGTTCCAACGGGTAAGGTCTTCGAGTTCGATGGCGGCGGTGGTGCTGCCCGATGCGCCCATCACGCCGGCATAGTGATTCTCGGAGTGTAGCGTGAAGTGGACCTTCTGATTTACTTTCTTTTTGGGATTCTCCACGAGGTCGATTTCTCCGCCTGCGGGCCACGGTTTGTCGGAGTTGTTCATGAACCACAGGGCGTTGTTGAAGCCGCGGGTGTCGGAACGCCGATAGCGTACTTCGATGCGCATATTTTCGGTGAAGCGGCACCAGCCGTCATGAGAATCGGCGGGCGACGAGCGGTAGCAGGCGTGTTTGTATTTGACTTTTCGGCCGTAGCGGTTGTCGACGGAGTCGGGCAGTTCGAGGGTTATCATGCGAAGCACGCCGTCGATGACTTCGGAACATTCGCGGTTTTCGATGCGTGCGTCGCGGCTCATGAGCTGATTGCGTCGTTCGATGAATCCGCGCGGACGGCGGTCATGTTCGCTGCGCGGCGTGAATTCGTTGGCAGTGAAGAACTTCCAACCCTCGACGAGAGGGTGGGGGTCGCCCGAATGAAGTTCGAGCGGGGCATCGGGGTCGGGGTAGACGAGGGTTTCGTCATCTTTGGGCTGTCGCTGCTGTGCGGCTGCGAGGAGCGGCAGTGCGGCAAGAATGGCTGTAAGGAATCTTTTCATGATTGCAAATCTGTTTTCGTTGGTTGCGGGTTTTGCGGACGATATTCGCGCGGACGGTAGAGCTGGTCGCGCAGTTGGGGCGTGAATCCGGCTTCGCGAATGGCCTGCTGAATGCCTTCGGCGTCGAACGAATTGCGGGCTCCGGCCGACGAGACCACATTCTCTTCTATCATGATTGAGCCCATGTCGTTGGCTCCCGAATGCAATGCCGCCTGAGCGGTGGCTTTGCCCACGGTGAGCCACGAAGCCTGAATGTTGCGTATGTTGTGAAGCAGCAGACGGCTGACGGCTATGATGCGCAGATATTCGAGCGGGGAGAATCGTGTGCCGACGCCTTCGCGTTCGAGCTGCGTGCCTGCCGAACGGAATATCCACGGAATGAAGGCTGTAAAACCGTAGTTGCCCTGCGGAACGCGCTCCTGAAGGTCGCGTATTCGGAGCAGATGTTCGACGCGCTGCCGCGGAGTCTCCACATGACCGTACATCATGGTGGCCGAGGTCGGGAGATTCATTTCGTGAGCTTCGTGCATTACGGCGAGCCACTCCTCGACCGAAGGTTTTGCGGGCGAGATTCGTTTGCGGACTTCGGGGTCGAGGATTTCGGCTCCGGCTCCGGGCAGCGATTCGAGTCCCGCCGCTGCGAGCCGTTCGAGTGTCGAGCGTGTCGAAAGACCGCTTATGCGGGCTATGTGAGCCACTTCGGGGGCGCCTAAAGCATGGAGTTTGACCTGCGGATAGCGTCGTTTGAGTTCGCGGAACAGCTCCTCGTAGAATCCGATGCCGAGCGAGGGGTGCAGTCCGCCCTGAATAAGCAGCTGGTCGCCGCCCAAACGCAGCATGGCTTCGATTTTTTCGGAGTACTCCTCTATCGAGGTTATGTATGCGAGGTCGGTGCGGTGCGGTTTGCAGTGGAAGTTGCAGAACCTGCAGCCCGATATGCAGACGTTGGTGATATTTACATTGCGGTCTATCTGCCACGTCACCACCGAGGGGTCCTCCACCGATTCGCGCCGCAGACGGTCGGCCGCCGAAGCCAGTTCGGGCAGCGGGAAGTCGTAGAGTGCGAATGCCTCGTCGCGGGTGAGGGGGACGCGGTCGAGCGTCTTTTGCAATATGGTATTACGTTCGGTTGTCATAGTCGGTCGGATAGTCGGGTACGAGCGAGAAGTCGAGTATTCGTCGTCGGAGGTCGGCATTCTTGACCCTTACCCGCACCCGGTCGCCCAAGGTGTAAGTGTCGCCGCTCAGACGTGCGCGTATTTCGTATGTACGGTCGTCGAACCAGTAGTAATCGTCGTCGCCGAAGTCGCGGAAGTGAACCGCGCCTTCGACTATCGAATCCTCCAGTTCGACGAACATTCCCCATTCGGCCAGACCCGAAACATGACCTTCGAACACTTCGTCGGTGCGGTCGCGCATATATTCGGCGATTTTGTACTTGACGGAAGCGCGTTCGGCTTCGGCGGCGACGGTTTCGCGTTCGGAGGCGTGTTTGCACTCCTCCTCGAGCGGAGCCTGCGCGGCCGAACGGGCGCCTTCGAGATAGCCGGCCAGCAGACGATGCACCATTATGTCGGGATAGCGTCGTATGGGCGATGTGAAGTGGGTGTAGTATCGGAACCCGAGTCCGTAGTGGCCGATGTTGTCGGTCGAATAGGCAGCCTTCGCCATCGAACGTATGGCCAGCAGCGATACGGCATTCTCTTCGGGCATACCCTTTACCTTGTGGAATATGCCGTTCATTTCGCGCGTTACGGCCTTGCCTGTTTCGGCACGGAACCGTAGTCCGAACCGCGCCACGAATGAACGGAATTTGTCCAGACGTTCGGGGTCGGGTTTGTCGTGAATGCGGTAGACCATCGTTCTGTTGCGGCCGCTTTTGGTTTTGGCGCAGAATGCGGCCACGCGTCGGTTCGCCAGCAGCATGAACTCCTCGATGAGATGATTGGCCTCCTTCGACTCCTTGAAGCTGATGCCCGAGGGATGTCCGTCGGCGTCCAGTTCGAATCGGGCTTCGCGGCGTTCGAACAACAAGGCTCCGTTGCGGATGCGCTCTTCGCGCAGAATGCCGGCCAGACGGTTGAGGGTAAGAATTTCGGCCGACATATCGCCCTCGCCGGTCTCTATCACCTGCTGCGCTTCGGAGTAGGTGAACCGTCGCTGCGAACGTATAACCGTGCGTCCGAACCATTCGTCGATAAGACGGCCTGCGTCGTCGAGGGTGAACAGGGCCGAAAAGCAGAGTTTGTCTTCGTCGGGCCGCAGCGAGCAAAGCTCGTTCGAGAGTCGTTCGGGCAGCATCGGGACGGTGCGGTCCACCAAATATACCGACGTTCCGCGGATGCGGGCTTCGCGGTCGAGCAGCGAATCGGGCTGCACGTAGTGCGACACGTCGGCGATATGCACGCCAACCTCCCAATGACCTTCCGTCGTGCGGCGCAGCGAGAGTGCATCGTCGAAATCCTTCGCCTCTTCGGGGTCGATGGTGAATGTGGGAATGCCGCGCATATCGCGACGCGATGCCGCTTCGTCGCCGCTTATTCCGCCGGCGATTTCGGCTGCCGCACGCTCCGCCTCCTCGCTGAATCGGAACGGCAGTTCGAATTCGGCCATTATGGAGTGGATTTCGGCCTCGTTGCTGTCGGCTTCGCCGAGTACCTCCATGAGTTCCCCTTCGGGGAGGGTGCGTTCGTCATCCCACGACGCGACACGCACCAGCACACGCATATTTTCGGCCAAATCGGGCCAGCGTTTGCGTTGCAGACATATGTCCACGGGTATTTTGCGGGGGTCGGTGCGGACGGTCATAATGTTGTCGGAGCGAATCTCGGTGGTGCCCACGTACTGTTTGTCGGCACGGCGTATGACGCGTATGATTTCGCCCTCCTGACCTTTGCGGCGCGGATTGCTCACCACCGCCTCCACTATGTCGCCGTCGAGAGCGGTGTGCATATTGCGCGGATGCACGAATACCGTATTTTTGAACCCCTCTATCTCAAGACACATCGAACCCGTCGAAGCCATTACCGCACGTGCCTGATGACGGGGCAGATTGTCGCGCGTGAGACGGAAACGCCGGCGTGAGCGCTCCACGATTCTGTTTTCGAGCAGTTCGCCGAGAATCATCGAGGTGTCGCGTATGCCTTCTCCGTTGTTGCCGCCCGAGGCCGCCGCCAACTGATTGAGGGTGAAGTTGCGTGCCGGCTGTTCGCGGAATGCGTTCAGAATGAATGCACGCCGTTCGGCAACCGATATTTTGTTTTTTCTTTTTGTCATTTAATCGTTGGAAAACTCTTTGACGAGCATACTCATGAATTCGATGCCGCACTCTATAGCCCGCTCGTCGGGGGCGAAGCGCGGAGTGTGAGTCGCGCCCGACTCCTCACCGACTCCGAAACGGTAGAAGAGCGACGGCCACAGTTCGCCGTAACGTCCGAAATCCTCGGAGGTCGCACGGCGCGGCAGTTCTACGGCTTTGAAACGGCGTTCGGCCGCCGCAAAGGCCCGTGCCGTGAGTTCGGGGTCGTTCACCACGCAAGGGTAGCCCTCGTCGATATCGACCGTGGTGCGGGTGCCGTGCAGGGCGTCGATTTCGGCTGCTATTTCGGCTATGCGGAGTTTGACCGACCGACGCAGCGACTCGTCGAATGTGCGCATGGTGCCTTCGGTCTTCACCTCGTCGGGAATGACGTTGGTGGCTCCGTCGGCCGTTACGCGGCCGGTCGAGACCACGCAGTCGGGACCGTTCAGCTCCGACAGAAGCAGTATCAGCCGCGCAGCCGCTGCAACGGGGTCGATAAGATGTTCGCGCATGGCGGCATGACCTCCGCGGCCCGTCACCGTGAACCGCAGTTCGTCGTTCGAGGCCATGAATTTGCCGGCACGGAAACCGAAACTCCCCACCGGCATACCTGCCTCGACGTGCGCCCCTATGACGGCCCGAATCTCGTAACCGTCGAACGGATTGTCGGCTATGACGGCCTGCGCGCCTCCGGGATTGCACTCCTCGGCGGGCTGAAACAGACCCAGCACCGTACCCTCGAAATCGCGGCTGCGGTTGAGCTGCTGCAACACTCCGAACAGTACGGCTACGTGCATATCGTGTCCGCAGGCGTGCATTACGCCTTCGTTTCGGGAGCGCCATTGGCAATCGACCGCTTCGGTAATCGGCAGCGCGTCGATGTCGGCCCGCAGAACCGTCGCACGATGCGGATGCCGCGTGAGGTCGCCCTCCACGCAGGCCAATATGCCTGTGCCGGCAACCGTGCGGCAGGGTATGCCCTCTTCGGCGAGCCGTTCGGCTATGAATCGGGCTGTATGCTCCTCGCGGAACGAGAGTTCGGGATTGGCGTGCAGGTGCCGCCGGAATTGAACAGGAGTCATAGTATGCGGTTTTTTTACATCACATTTCCAAGCACTTCGGCTATCTGGTCGGTGCGGCTCATCGTGTAGAGATGAACCACGGGAATGCCTGCCTCCTTCAGGCCGCGGCACTGAGCCGTACACCATTCGGTGCCTATGGCCCTCACGGCTGCGGGGTCGCCGGCATGACGGCGCACCTCCGAAATCAAATCGTCGGGGAGTCCGGTGCCGAATGTGGCGGGCAGAATCTCGAGATGACGAATCGTGGAGAGAGGTTTTATGCCGGGGATTATCGGAACTTCGATGCCGGCTTCGCGGCATCGGCGGCGGAAGTCGAAGAATTTGTCGTTGTCGAAAAAGAGCTGGGTGATTACATAGTCGGCGCCGGCATCGACCTTCTCCTTCAGATGCAGGATGTCCTCTTCGGCCGAGAGGGCGTCGGAATGCACTTCGGGATAGCCGGCGACTCCAGCCGAGAATGTCGAATGATGACACTCATCGACCAATCCGTCCACGAATCGGCCTCTGTTCATATCCATAATCTGCCGCAGCAGCTCCACGGCCCGCGAATGCCCCTGCGGATGAGGCGTGAACCGCTCTTCGTGGGGCGATTTGTCGCCGCGCAGAGCCAGTACGTTGTGGAGTCCGAGAAAATCCATATCGATGAGGGCGTCTTCGATGTCGTAGCGCGACAGTCCGCCGCAAATCAGATGGGGAACCACCTCCACCCCGTAATGCGAACGTATGGCGGCCGAAATTCCGACCGTACCGGGTCGCCGGCGCAGCGTGTGACGTTCGCGTCGGCCGTCGGCCCCGATGCTCTCGGAGAGGGTTTCGCGATGGAAGGTTATGTCTATCCATGCCGGTTCGAACTCCATGATGTTATCCACGGCGGCAAATACTCCGTCGGTGCCGTCGCCCTTCAGCGGCGGCAGCATCTCGCACGAAAATCTGAAACGTCCTTCGTTTGCCGATTGCTCTATTATATCTCTGATTCTCATTCTGCAGTGTTGTAGGGTAACAGTCTGCGGACGGTTTCGGCATCGGTGCCGCAACGCTCCGCATAGTCGGCGAGCTGCACGGAGTCGATACGGCCCGCCGAAAAGTATTCGGCATCCGAAAATATCAATCCGCACAGAGCTTCCCCGGGTGAAATCATAAAGTTGTCGGTAAGCCGCATCGCCGTCCTCGCCTCGACATCCAACAGGTCGAAAACGGTGCGTTTCAACGAATGGTCGGGCGATGCCGGATAACCGAACGCCATGCGTTTGCCGCGATAATCGCCGCGGAGTATCTCTTCGCGCGTCAAGGGTTCTCCGCTCTCGTAGCCCCACTCCTCGCGGCGTATGCGGCGGTGCAGCCATTCGGCCAGCGCCTCGGTAAGACGGTCGGCGAGCAGTTTGGCCGTCACGGCTTCGTATTCGCGACCCTCGCCGCGCAGCTTTCCGCACAGCTCCGCAAGCCCCACGCCCGCCGTCAGAGCGAAACATCCCACATAGTCCCCCTCCTCGGCCACGAAGTCGGCCAGCGACGGATTGGACCCCTCGCGACTCTGATTGCGCAGCATGGGCAGTACGTTTTCGCGGCCCTGTTCGTCGGTGAGGACTATGTCGTCGCCGCGGCTCACGGCGGGAAGTATGCAGGCCGCCGCCTGAAGCGTCAGCAGCTTTTCGTCGCCTATTCTGCTGAGCAGACGGCGTGCATCGTCATATATGCGTCGGGCTTCGGCGCCGCGCTGCGGGTCGTCGAAGATTTCGGGTATGCGGCCCTTGACCTCCCACGACGAAAAGAAGAAATTCCAGTCGATGAGCGGCTCCACCTCCGAAACGGGAACATCCGGAAAGAGCATGAGTCCCGTCCGCTTCGGCACCGCCACCTCCGAGAGCGGTTTGCGTCTGCGGCGTGCGCGGCACTCCGACAAAGGCCGCAGTCGGGAGCCCGATTCGCGTTCGAACTCCTCGCGTAGCTGCCTCTGACGATTGGCAATCATGCGTCCGCACTCCTCCCTCTCCCTGCCGGCCAGACGGGTCAGCAGACGGCTGTTCTCGCTCGCATTGCGCGCATTGACCACGATTCCCGAATAGACGGGCGCTATCCGCACCGAAGTGTGAATCTCCGAAGTGGCCGCTCCGCCCACGATTATCGGCGTGCGTACTCCGCGACGCTCGGCCTCTTCGCATACGCGCCGCATCTCCTCGAGCGACGGAGTTATCAGACCGCTCAGACATATCGCATCGGCATCGGTCCGCACCGCTTCGTCGATAATCCGCGAAGCCTCGGCCGAAACCCCCAAATCGAAAACCTCGAATCCGTTGCAGGCCGCTATTACCGCCACTATGTTCTTGCCTATGTCGTGTACGTCGCCCTTTACCGTCGCCAAAACCACGCGTCCGGCCTTTCGGCCGACCGCACCCTCCGACATCATGGGTGCAAGCACCGATATGGCACGCTTCATCACCGAAGCGCTCTTTATGACCTGAGGCAAAAACATCTTGCCGGCTCCGAACAACTCGCCGATATGCTCCATTGCGGGCATCAGCACCGTGTCGATTACATCGGCGGGACGCTCCGACGCGGCAGCAGCCTCGACGGTATCCTCCTCGATGAAGTCGGCGATTCCGCGCTGCATGGCGCAGGCTATCCTCTCGGCGGCGGTGCCGTTGCGCCATTCGCCGTTCGGAGTGCGAACCTCGCCGGCCGACGCAGTCTGCCGCTGCGCCAGTTCGGCCAGCCGCTGCGCCGCATCGTCGCGACGACACAGTATCAAATCCTCGGTCCGTGCGGCCAACTCTGGTTCGATAAGCTCGTAAGGCACCAGCATCTGCGGATTCACGATGCCCATGTCCATCCCCGCCTCCACCGCATGATGCAGAAATACGGAGTGCATCGCTTCGCGCACGGCATTGTTGCCGCGGAATGCGAACGACAGATTGCTTATGCCGCCCGAAACCTTCGCAAAAGGCAGATTCCGCTTTATCCACCGCACCGCCTCGATAAAGGCCGAAGCATAACGGTCGTGTTCGGGTATGCCCGTGGCGACGGTAAGCACATTGGGGTCGAAGACTATATCCTCGGGCGGGAATCCCTCCTCGACAAGCAGACGATAGGCCCGTGCGGCAACCTCGCATTTGCGTTCGAAGGTGTCGGCCTGACCGCGTTCGTCGAAGAGCATGACCACCACGGCGGCTCCGTAACGGCGTATGGCTCGCGCACGTTCGAGGAACGTTTCGGGACCCTCCTTGAGCGAGAGCGAATTGACTATGCACTTGCCCTGAACCATTCGCAGTCCGGCTTCGAGTACCTCCCACGACGAAGAGTCTATCATGACCGGCACGCGCGAAATTTCGGGGTCGGCACCCGCCATGGCAAGATATCGGCTCATGGCAGTCGGACCGTCGATGAGTCCGTCGTCCATGCAGATGTCTATTATCTGCGCACCTGCCTCGACCTGCGCGCGGGCCACCGAAACGGCCCCTTCGAAATCGCCCTCGCGAATCATGCGCGCGAACTTGGCCGAACCTGCGACGTTGGTCCGCTCGCCGATGTTCACGAAGTTGATTTCGGGCGTTATGCGCAGTTCGTCGAGTCCGCTGAGTCGGGTGATGCGGCTCGGTTCGGGGAGTCGGCGCGGGGAGTATCTTTTCGCCGCCTGCGAAAGCAGCGCAATATGTTCGGGAGTGGTGCCGCAGCAGCCTCCGATGATGTTTACCAGCCCCCGGTCGAGATACTTTTCGACCGTTCGGACGAACTGTTCGGGGGTTTCGTCGTAGCTGCCGTCGAGATTGGGGAGTCCGGCGTTGGGATGTGCCGAAACCAAAGTTTCGGCCGTTTCGGAGAGCCTTTCGAGGAAGGGCATGAGTTTGTCGGCTCCGAACGAGCAGTTGAGACCCACGGAAAAGAGTCCGGCATGGGCGACCGAGGTGCAGAACGCCTCGACGGACTGACCCGACAGCAGACGGCCCGACGAATCGGCGGGCGTGGCCGAGACCATCACCGGCAGACGGCGGCCCTTGCGGGTCATTACCTCCTCGGCGGCCCACAGCATGGCCTTTGCGTTGAGCGTGTCGAATACGGTCTCGAAGAGCAGCAGATCGGCGCCTCCGTCGATAAGACCCTCAATCTGTCCGGTGCAGGCCGAAACTATCTCCGCAAACGAAGTTTCGCGATGTTCGGGCCGGTCGATGTCCGACACTATCGACGAAGATTTGTTGCCCGGACCCGCCGAACCCGCCACGAATCGGGGTTTCGAAGGGTCGGCGGCGGTGAAACGGTCGGCAGCTTCACGGGCCAGTTCGGCCGCACGGCGCGAAATCTCGTATGCCGAATCGGCGAGTCCGTAGTCGGCGAGCGAAAGACGGTTGGCATTGAAGCTGTCGGTGCTGATGATGTCGGCCCCCGCAGCCAGATAGCGTTCGTGAATCCCGCGTATGACATCGGGACGGGTCAGAACCAGCACGTCGTTGCAGCCGCGCAGCGAACAGCAGTGACGGCCGAAATGCGCTCCGCGGAAATCCTCCTCGCTCAGAGCATAACTCTGAACCATCGTCCCCAGAGCGCCGTCCAGCACCAAAATGCGTTCGGCGGCGGCTTCGTATATCGTCTTCCTGCTCACTTTTCGAAAATCTCTATCTCATAAATGCGGCTCCAGTACTTGCCCGTAACGAATATGCGTCCCGTTTCGGAGTCGCGTGCTATGCCGTTCAGAACGTCGGTGCGGTTGGTGCGTTCGCTTTCGGGCAGCAGTCCGCGCAAATCTATTATGCCCTCGACAACGCCGTTGGCGGGGTTGATTACGGCTATCTGGTCGAGGGTGTAGATGTTGGCCCACAGCCGTCCGTCTATCCACTCCAGCTCGTTGATGAATTCGAGCGGTTCGCCGCGCAGAGTCACCGTGAAGGCCGATTTGCGGGCGAAAGTGGCCGGCTCGATGCGGAATATTCGCGACGAACCGTTGGACATATAGAGCTGCTCTCCGTCGGAGGTGAGCCCCCATCCCTCGCCCGAATAGCGGATGTTCTTGAGCAGACGTCCGCTCGCACGGTCGTAGATGTGGACGGTGTTGTTCATCCACGTGAGCTGATATATGCGGTCGCCCAGAACGGTTATGCCCTCGCCGAATTCGTTGTCGGGGAGTCGGGCTATGACCTCGGCGCTTCCCGATTCGAGGTCGATGCGCTGGAGTTTCGATTCGCCGTACTGACCCGTTCCCTCCCACATCTCGCCGTCGATGTATTGCAGCCCCTGCGTGTAGCTCGAGGTGAGGTGCGGATGCTCGGCCACGATGCGGAATCCGTAGAACACGGGCTCGACGGGCGCATTGCGGACCGTGCGGTTCTGACCTCCGCATCCGGCCGCCACGGTCATTGTCATTATGATGAACAGCGTGAAAAATCTACTCATAACCCCGATTCGTCGCGCGTATGTGCGTACAAATCCCGACAAAGATACAAATTATAACCGAATAAATTTTCGCGAACGAATTAAATTTGCTATCTTTGCGTCCCGATTCAACGGTGAACCGGATTTTGAATTTGCAGACAAATAAATCGTAAAAAATATGAAAATCGTTAGAGAACAGAGAGAAGGACACGTGTCGCTGATTCGTGCGACGGTCGGTGAAGGCGATTACGGAGCTGCGGTCGAGAAGACCCTGCGCGACTATCGCCGCAAAGCCAACGTTCCGGGCTTCCGTCCGGGCATGGTTCCCATGGGCATCATCAAAAAAATGTACGGCAAAGGTGTAGTGGCCGAACAGTCGTACCGCATGGCATCGGAATCGGTGTTCGAATATCTGGCAAAGGAAAAAATCGACTATGTCGGCGACGTGATTCCCTCCGAAGAGCAGGGCGATTTCGACTTCGACAACGGTAGCGAATTCGAATTCGTATTCGAAATCGGCGAGGCTCCCGAGGTGAAACTCGAACTCTCGCAGAAAGACAAAATCGTCTATAACAAAATCAAGATAGACAAGAAGATGCACGCCGATTACCTCGACAACTATCTGCGTCGCTTCGGCCGTCTGGTCGATGCCGACAAGGTGACCAAGGACGAGGCTCTCAGCGTGACGCTCGACAACGGCGACATCCTCATCGCCGATGCCTATGTGGGTCTTATCTCGATGAGCGACGAGGAACGCAAACCCTTCATCGGCAAAAAGGTCGGATACAAGACCACGGTGAACGTGAACGAACTCTACAAGAATCCCACGCAGCGTGCAGCGGCTCTGCAGGTCAAGGAGGAGGAACTGGCGGAAATCAATCCGATGTTCTCGCTCGAAATCACCAAAATCCGCCGCTTCGCGAACCCCGAACTGACCGAAGAGTTCTTCAAAGAGGCATTCCCCGCAGGCAATGTGACCAACGCCGAAGAGCTCGACAAGTTCGTGGATGCCGAAATCGAAACCGAACTGACGCGTGAAAGCGACTATCTCTTTACGCTTCAGCTGCGCGACTATCTGCTCGCAAAGGCGGCTCTCGAGATGCCGGCCGACTTCCTCAAACGCTGGCTCTATGTCATCAACGAGGGCAAGTTCACGATGGAGGATGTCGAGAAGGATTTCGACCAGTTCCTGAAGATGTTCACGTGGAACTATCTGCAGAAACACTTCATCGACAGCGAAAAGCTGAACGTCTCGAACGACGAGGCCGCAGAGGAGGCCCGCAAATTCGCCGCAGCCCAGTTCGCACAGTACGGAATGCCTTCGGCTCCCGCCGAGATGGTGGAGAATTTCGCAAAACGTATGCTCGAAGACAAAGAGCAGTCGCGCAAAATCTACGAGAAACTCTACGAACAGAAGGTGGTCGAGGCCGTGAAGGCGAAGATGAAGGTGACCGAAAAGACGGTTTCCGCCGAGGATTTCGCCGCTATGGCAAAAGAGATTTAGGTTTTTCCGTACCAAAAACATTCTCTTCGAACTCTGCGGGAGCGGTTTTTGCAGCCGACTGCAGAGTTCCTTTTTTTGAGGCGGGCTAATGCCGCCCCGAAAACGGACCGAACGGTAACAGAACAGTGAAAACATGGATAGAAATTTTGAAAAATACGCCCGCGGATACTTCGGCATAACGAGTACCGCACTGCATGATTATGCGGGCTTTCAGGCGGCTTACGTTTCGCCGACCATCATCGAGGAGCGTCAGCTCAACATAGCCACGATGGATGTCTTTTCGCGTCTGATGATGGACCGCATCATATTTATGGGTGCCCCGATCGACGACGACGTGGCCAACATAATTCAGGCCCAGCTGCTCTTTCTGGAGTCGGCCGACCCCGAAAAGGATATTCAGATTTATGTCAATTCGCCCGGAGGTTCGGTTTCGGCCGGTCTGGGCATCTACGACACCATGCAGCTCGTGAACTGCGACGTCTCGACCATCTGCACCGGCATGGCTGCCTCGATGGGGGCCATACTGCTGGCCGCAGGTGCCGCAGGCAAGCGTTCGGCACTGCCTCATTCGCGCGTGATGATTCATCAGCCGCTCGGCGGTGCGCAGGGTCAGGCTTCCGACATCGAGATTACGGCGCGGGAGATTCTGCGCGTCAGAAAAGAGCTGTACGAAATCCTTTCGCAGCATACCGGCGTGCCTTTCGACAGAATCGAACGCGATGCCGACCGCGACTACTGGATGTCGGCGCAGGAGGCTGTCGAATACGGACTCATCGACACGGTATTAACCAAACGCAACAAGTAAATCATGTCGGAATACAGAAACCACAAGGGAGGCAAAGGCTCATCCGACAACGAATGCTGCAACTTCTGCGGTGCGAAACGTTCGGATGTCGATTTGCTGCTCACCAGCGGCGACCATCGCCTTAACATCTGCAGCAACTGCATAGCCGAAGGCTACCGTATGCTCGTGAACGGAGGAATCATCGAACCGCACGCAGCCGAATCGTCGCGGAAGCGCAAATCCGAATTCTCGGCCCCGCAGACTATGGACGAACTGCTGCGGCCCGTGCAGATTAAAGAGTTCCTCGACCGTTACGTGATAGGTCAGGAGCGCGCCAAGCGATATATTTCGGTGGCGGTCTACAACCACTACAAACGTCTGCTGTGCAATGGAGCCAAGCTGCACAACAGCGATACGGCCGCCGACGGCGAGGTGGAAATCGACAAGTCGAACATTCTGCTCATAGGTCCTACGGGTACGGGCAAGACTCTGATAGCCCGCACGATAGCCCGACTGCTGAATGTTCCGTTCACGATTGTCGATGCCACGGTCCTCACCGAAGCCGGTTATGTGGGCGAGGATGTGGAGAGCATACTGTCGCGTCTTTTGCAGGTTGCCGACTACGATTTGGAGGCGGCCGAACGCGGAATAGTCTTCATCGACGAAATCGACAAGATTGCACGCAAGGGCGACAATCCGAGCATTACGCGCGACGTTTCGGGCGAAGGCGTGCAGCAGGCTCTGCTGAAGATGCTGGAGGGTACGACGGTGAACGTGCCGCCGAAGGGCGGACGCAAACATCCCGATCAGGATTTTATCCGCGTCAATACCAGAAACATACTCTTTATCTGCGGAGGAGCGTTCGACGGCATCGAGAAGAATATCGCGCGACGCATGAATACGCGTGCGTTGGGATACGGCCGCGTGCAGACCGATTCCGTGGACCGCAACAATCTGATGCAGTACGTAATGCCGCAGGATGTGCGTTCGTTCGGACTCATTCCCGAGCTGGTGGGCCGTTTGCCGGTACTTACGTACATGGAACCTCTTTCGCGGGAGGCTCTGAGGTCGATTCTCACCGAACCCCGCAATGCGATTACGCGTCAGTACGAACGTCTGTTCGAGATGGACGGCGTGAAACTGGTATTCGAACCCTCGGCGCTGGAGTATATCGTGGACAAGGCTCTCGAATACAAATTGGGTGCCCGTGGTCTGCGTTCGATATGCGAAACCATAATGACCGACACCATGTTCGAAGTGCCTTCGTCGGGCGAAGCCGAATTTGTGGTGACGGCCGACTATGCACGACGCAAGCTCGAAAAAAATAATTCGGGCGCATTGCTTAAAGTTGTCTAAAAAAA
The DNA here is from genome assembly GCA_022511355.1 of Alistipes sp. Lineage (GTDB taxonomy): Bacteria > Bacteroidota > Bacteroidia > Bacteroidales > Rikenellaceae > Alistipes. Next base: position 3,801 of record JAFLRS010000020.1, on the reverse strand, counting down.
CGTATATTTGTCTTGCGATTCGGGAGAGTGCAGCCAAACCCCCGCCGCAGAACGAAACTCTTTATGAAGACTGACAATACCAAACTCAAACGCGCCGCCGACAACATCCGCATTCTGGCGGCGTCGATGGTCGAAAAAGCCAAATCGGGACACCCGGGAGGCGCTATGGGCGGAGCCGATTTCGTGAATGTGCTGTATGCCGAATATCTGCGCTACGACCCCGATGACAGAAACTATCCCTTCCGCGACCGGTTCTTCCTCGACCCGGGTCATATGTCGCCGATGCTCTACGGAGTGCTGACTCTGGCCGGATTCTATTCGCCCGAAGAGCTGCAATCGTTCCGTCAGTGGCACAGCGTCACGCCCGGACACCCCGAAGCCGATACCGCTCACGGTATCGAAAACACTTCGGGTCCTCTCGGTCAGGGTCACGCCATGGGCGTGGGTGCCGCCATCGCCGAACGGTTCTTCGCAGCCCGCTTCGGAGAGTGGCTCGAACACAAAACCTACATCTATATCTCGGACGGTGCCGTTCAGGAGGAGATTTCGCAGGGCGTGGGCCGCATTGCCGGCAGTCTGGGTCTGCACAACGTGATAATGTATTACGACTCCAACAACGTGCAGCTCTCGACCAAAGTCGAAGAGGTCGATACCGAAGATATCGCCATGAAGTACCGCGCATGGGAGTGGAACGTGATTGAAATCGACGGTCACGACATCGACCAGATACGTTCGGCGCTCGACAGCGCTCTGCGCGAGACCGCACGGCCTACCATAATCATCGGACGCACGGTGATGGGACGCGGAGCTGTCGCAGCCGACGGCTCGAGCTTCGAGGACAAGGTTTCGACTCACGGTCAGCCGCTTTCGGCTGCCGGTGCCGACATCGCGGCTACGGTGCGCAATCTGGGCGGAAATCCCGACGAACCTTTCGCAATCTTCCGCGAAAGCTCCGAAATCTACGAACGACGACGCGAAGAACTGAGAGCCTTGATTGCCAAACGCAGAGAGGATGAAAAGAGATGGCGTGCGGCCAATCTCGACCTCGCGCGCAAACTCGACCGCTTCCTCGCGGGCGAACTCCCCGAACTCGATTTCAATGCCATAGAGGTTAAACCCGACGGCGCTACGCGTGCCGCATCGTCGGCGGTTCTCTCATATCTGGCCGAATATGTGGACAATATGGTCGTATCGTCGGCCGATTTGAGCAACTCCGACAAAACCGACGGATATCTCAAAAAGACCAAAGCCTTTACGCGCGGCGATTTCAGCGGCAAATTCCTGCAGGCGGGAGTTTCGGAACTCACGATGGCCTGCATAATGAACGGAATGGCTCTGCACGGAGGCATCATCCCCGCCTGCGGAACATTCTTCGTCTTCTCCGACTACATGAAGCCCGCCATACGTCTGTCGGCACTTATGCGTCGTCATGTGATATACATCTGGTCGCACGATTCGTTCCGCGTGGGCGAGGACGGTCCGACGCATCAGCCCGTCGAGCAGGAGGCTCAGATTCGCCTCATGGAGCATCTGAAGAATCACGACGGCGAACGTTCGATGGTGGTTCTGAGGCCCGCGGACGGCGAAGAGACCGTCGCCGCATGGAAACTTGCCCTCGAGGAGCATCGTCCCGTGGCGCTGATACTTTCGCGTCAGAATGTAAAGGATCTTCCCTCTTTGGGTCGTAGCCGCCGCCGCGACGAGGCACGTCAACTCGCCAAAGGAGCATATATCGTTGCCGATGCCGCAAAACCGGCTGCCGTGCTGGTGGCTTCGGGTTCGGAGGTGGCGACGCTTGTCGAAGGAGCCGAACTGCTGGCCCGCGAGGGTGTAAACGTGAGGGTGGTGAGCGCTCCGAGCGAAGGTCTGTTCCTCGACCAGCCCAAATCCTATCGCGACAGCGTTCTGCCCGAAGGCGTGGTGCGTTACGGACTCACTTCGGGTCTGCCGCTTACGCTGCGTTCGTTCGTGGGCGAGTCGGGATTCATTCACGGACTCGACCATTTCGGATATTCGGCCCCCTACAAGGTCCTCGACGAGAAGTTCGGATACAACGGCGAAACCGTCTGCCGCGAGGTGAAGGCTCTGCTCGAACGCTGACGCACGAACGGCAACACAGGACAATGAAAAAAGCAAGGTTCTCGAACCTTGCTTTTTTTCATTTACTCTTCGAGGGTGATGCTTACGCGGCCGACCTTGCCGCCGAGCGGAGGTGCGAATTTCGATACCGTGCAGCGAATGCCGCATATCTGCGGGAATTCGCGCCGCAACGCCCTCACGATGTTGGCCGCGACCTTCTCGACCGTGGCCTGCCCGACCGCCATCTGACGCTCGACCGAGGCATATATCTCTAAATAATTGACCGTCTGCGACAGGTCGTCGGAATCGAAAACTCCGCCGTCGCACTCCACTTTGAGCGTCAAATCCACACCGAAACGGTTGCCCACTTTGCGTTCGGTTTCGTAGCAGCCGTGGTGGGCGTAGAACTCCATGTCGGAGAGTCGGATTTCGTAAATCATCACTCTGCGGTTACGAGGTAATAGTTCTTCTTGCCCCTCTGCACGAGCAGATATTTGCCGGCGATAAGGTCGTCGGCCGCAACCGTGCGCATGGGGTCGGTCACCTTCTCCTTGTTGAGCGAGACGCCGCCGCCCTGAATCATCTTGCGGCATTCGCCTTTCGAGGGGAATATTTGGGTTTTTTCGGCCGCGAGGTCGATGAATGTGCAGCCCAAATCGGATTTAGGCACCGTGAACTGCGGAACGCCCTCGAAGACCTGCAGCAGAGTCTGTTCGTCGAGGCGGTGCAGAGCCTCCGAAGTCGCGCCTCCGAAGAGAATCTGCGAAGCTTCGACCGCCTTTTCGTACTCCTCGACGGAGTGAATCATTACGGTAAGCTCTTTGGCAAGAGCCTTTTGCAATATGCGCAGATGAGGTGCGGCCTTGTGTTCGGCGGTCATCGATTCGATGGTTTCGCGGTCGAGGAAGGTGAAGATTTTGATGTAGCGTTCGGCGTCGTCGTCGCTGACGTTGAGCCAGAATTGATAGAATTTGTAGGGCGAAGTGTAGCGCGGGTCGAGCCATACGTTGCCGCTTTCGGTCTTGCCGAACTTGGTGCCGTCGGCTTTGGTGATGAGCGGACAGGTGATTGCATAGGCTTCTTTGTCGAGTTTGCGTCGTATGAGTTCGGTGCCGGTGGTGATGTTGCCCCACTGGTCGGAGCCGCCGAGCTGCATTTTGCATCCGTACTCCTGATAGAGATGCAGGAAGTCGTTGCCCTGAAGCAGCTGATATGTAAATTCGGTGAACGACATACCGTCGCCCTCGCCGCTGAAGCGTTTTTTGACCGAATCTTTGGCCATCATGTAGTTCACGGTGATGCACTTGCCGATTTCGCGCGCGAAGTCGAGGAACGAATACTCCTTCATCCAGTCGTAGTTGTTCACGAGTATGGCGGAGTTGGGGGCGTCGGAGTCGAAGTCGAGCAGTTTGGCGAGCTGGCGTTTGATGGCCTCCTGATTGTGACGCAGGGTGGCTTCGTCGAGCAAATTGCGCTCCTGCGACTTGCCGCTGGGGTCGCCTATCATTCCCGTAGCTCCTCCGATGAGGGCTATCGGACGATGGCCGCACAACTGCAAATGCTTGAGTATCATCACTCCCACCAAATGGCCTATGTGCAGCGAATCGGCCGTGGGGTCGATGCCGAGGTAGGCCGTGGTCATCTCACGTTCGAGCTGCTCTTCGGTTCCGGGCATTATCGAATGGATCATTCCGCGCCATTCGAGTTCCTTTACAAAATTTT
>JAFLRS010000002.1 GCA_022511355.1 Alistipes sp. | reverse complement strand
GGCTCGCGCATTGGCAAGGTGCTCGCTGTACGTTACGGCAAAATTGTGATGACCGTCGAAGGTCGGCCGGGCACAGAAATAGATGTAAGAGTGCTCCTCGAAATTGAGCACCGCATCTATCGCATCGATGCTCGGCATACATATTGGCGAAGGCGGCAACCCCTTGGTTACGTAAGTATTGTAAGGCGACTGAACCTTCAGGTGGCTGTGGAGTATGCGGCGCAACTTGAAGTCCTGAAGAGCATATTTCACGGTCGGATCCGCCTGCAAAAGTATCCCCTTGCGCAAACGGTTGATATATACGCCCGCTATGCGGGGCATCTCGTCGACAGCCTTCGTCTCCTCGTAAATAATCGACGCCAAAGTCATAACCTCGAACTGCGAAAGGCGGCAACGCTCCAATTTCGCCTTGCGGGCATCGCTCCAGAACGCATTGTATTCGCGATTCATCCGCTTGACGAAATCCTCGGGCGTGACAGTCCAATAAAACTCGTAAGTGTTGGGAATAAACATCGAAAAAAGGCTCAATGAGTCGAAACCGACCTCGCGGGCAAGCGCATCGTCGGTAAGCGCACGGTAAAAATCCACGGAATCAGCCTCCAACTGCCGGGCAAGTTTGCCGGCAAGTTCCGAAGGTATGCGCACATTGTTGATAATAACCCGCACAGGGGTCTGCTCGCCCAACTTAAGCATCCGCGCCACATCCATAACGCTCATCCCCTCGCGAAGCAGATAATGACCCGGCTTGCAGGAGGTCTCAAGTCCGATATGGTTGGCGTAAAATTTGAATGCTCCGAAATGCTCCGTTACGGGCGACAACATATCGAGCACCTCGTCGTAGGGTGTATCATGGCGTATAAACAGTTCGTGCTCGCCGCTGATGCTGCTTGCATAGAAACTGTTGCGGACAACAAGCCCCGCAGCAACTCCTGCAACGGCAAGAACCAAAATGATCGCTATCGTGAGTTTTACGCTTTTTTTCATATTTCCGGGTTGTTGGTTTACGATGCGAAGATATGAAAAATAAATGTTGTCTTGCAATTTTTTTTGCGAAAACGGAAAAATTGACTACTTTTGTGGCGGGTAAGTCTTATACGACCAGCTCCCGCAGAACTCCCCCAGGCGAGGAATCGAGCAAGGGTATGCGGTCGTAGCGGTGCGATATAAGTCGCTTACCCTTTTTTCATTCACGCGCCATCACCATAACGGCAGCGCAAAAAAACTGAAAAATATGTCTGTCAAAATCGGGAAATACACTTTGATTGCAGCGGCAGCCCTCACAGCCGCAGCAGCCACGGCAGCAATTTGGGTCGCGGTATCGTTCCGCGGCAATGCCGTAAAAGAGGACAAAGAACTCTACATCAGCCGCGCAATGACCTACGACGACCTGCTGGCAACACTCGACGGCTCCATACGTCATCGCACCGCATTCGACATCTATGCCCGACGCATAAATCTGCAGCGGACCGTCAAGCCCGGACACTACATTCTGCGCAAAGGCATGAACGTCATTGAGGCTGCACGAATGCTCAAACTCGGCGAACAAACCCCCGTGCGCGTAATAATAAACAACGTGAGAGTGAATGCGGAACTCGCCTCGAAACTCGCACGTCAGCTCGAAGCCGACTCCGCAGCCATCTGCCGCGCACTCACCTGCGATTCGCTCGCCCGAAGCGCCGGATTCGATTCGCTCTCGCTCTTCTCGATGTTCATCCCCGACACCTACGAGTTCTACTGGACCGCAACTCCCGCCGACATAATAAAACGTATGCGGCGCGAATACGACAGATTCTGGAACCCGCAACGCGAAGCCGCTCTGGCCCGCTGCAAACTCTCACGATACGAAGTCATGACTCTCGCCTCCATAGTATACGAAGAGACCAAAGCCGCAGACGAAATGCCGCGCATAGCCGGCGTATACATCAATCGTCTGCGGACAGGTATGCCGCTGCAGGCCGACCCCACCGTGAAATATGCCCTCGGAGACTTCTCCCTGCGGCGAATACTGAAATCGCATCTCAAAACGAAATCCCCGTACAACACTTATATAAATAAAGGACTGCCACCCTCGCCAATCTGTATGCCCAGCATCAGCGCAATAGATGCCGTACTCAATTTCGAATCGCACAACTATCTCTACTTCTGCGCACGGCCCGAATTGGACGGACATCACAACTTCGCGGCTACATACCCGCAGCATCTCGCCAACGCCCGAGCCTATGCCGCAGCTCTCGACGCCCGCGAAAAAACAGCACGCAAGTAACACGCCCCGAATCAAACTTTTTTACTATCTTTGTGCGCAAACAACACACTGCAACAACAGCAAAAAACTCTAAAATAACTTTTTGACAACTATGGAATTCAAAGATGTTTTGGCCATATCGGGAATGCCCGGACTCTACAAGTATGTAGCACGCTCCAACAACGGCATAATCGTGGAATCGCTCGCCGACGGCAAACGCATGAACGCCACCGCAACCTCGCGCGTAAGCGCACTTACCGAAATATCGATGTACACCGAAGGCGAAGATGTACCCCTCGCCGCGGTCATGACCTCGATGCACGACAACTACAACGGTCAGCAGGCCATATCGCACAAAGAAAACCCCGAAAAACTCAAAGAGGCTTTCGCCAAAGTGCTACCCGACTATGACCGCGAACGCGTTCACGTCTCCGACATCAAAAAAGTATTCGCGTGGTACAACATCCTCAACTCGTTAGGATTTACCGAATACAAACTCCCCGAAGAAGAGAGTGCCGAATAACCCTTCGGCAACAAAACGGAAGCGGCCGCTCTGCATTGCACAGACCGGCCGCTTAATATTTGTCAGAACCGCAGAGAAACCGCCAGCCGGAACGTCCGCGGGTAAGAGTAGAGGTATATCGTCTCGAACGGATAGTAATAATAACCGTCGGCAACCCTCATGCGGCGGACACGCGCCGACTCGCGGGCACTGTACACCGAAGTGCTGCCGATAAGATTCTTCGCCGACAACGACACCACTATCCTCGTGCGCGAAGAGTAATCGCGACGCAGCCAGAATGTCTTCCACACCGAAGCATCCATCGTCGCGGCATCGGGCAGGCGCTCCTGCGTCACAAAACGCAAAAACATCTCGCGCGACAGCGAACCCTGACGGGCCATACGGTCGGTACGCCGCACAGGCTCCGCCTCCACATACCGGAATCCGGCATAACTCAACGTCAGACGAACTCCCCAACCGCGATTCATATAGGCAATATCGGCCTTGCCCGCCAGCAACGGAGCATTCCCTACAAAACAATCTCCCATCCGCGCAGCCGCACGCTCCAGAATCACACGGTTGTCGGAATCGGCATACAGCGAAACATTCGGGTCGGAAATATAAGTATAACGACCCGCCGTGAATGCCGCCGAAGCCGTCCAATGCCGCGATATGCGGATGTCGGCAGCAATCTCCGCACCCATATGCAGGCGGTCGATGCCGGCTACGACCATATCGGCATAAGAAGACGACAAATCATCATAAATGTGCGACACCTCCCTATCTCCCTTCACCGCCTTCGCAAACAGCGTCGCACGAAGGTCGAAAACCGAATGCAAAAATGTATAGTTAAGCTCCGCCGCCCACACGCTGCACAATCGAACATCGTCGGCTATGCGGTTGTTGTACTGACTCTGCAAAAACATATCCTCCGCATCGGGAACCTCGCCCGAAGCCGATGCGCACAACTCCAAAAAGTGTCGGGGCGTAAACGAATATCCGAATGACGCCTTCAGCGAGTATGGCGACAATCTCACCTTGCGCGAACGACCCGATGACGCCGACCCCGGAAACAGCTCCTTCTCGTAATATCCGTGTCGGTAAACGGTGCAGCCGCCGGCCTCGGCAGCAAAATCGAACCGCCATCGGTCATGCTGATACTCCATCGTAGCAAATGCCGACGCACGACGATTCACAAGCGCATAGTCATATCCGTAACGGTCGCCCTCGGTCACCTTGCGGTCGGGATTGCGCAGGTCGTTCTGCAAACGGTTGCCATACATGGCATCATCGACCAGATACCGGTCGATATCGACAATATACCCCGCACCCAACAAATCACGCATTCGGCGATAGTTGCGGCTCCGTCCGTAAGACAAATGCACTCCGTAACCTATCGTCATGCGGGGGCCGGCCTCGGTGACCGCCGCAGCGTGCAACTCCAAATCGGTGATCCGCTCCACACGGTCGCTCACCGCATAAATCGCATGACCATCCCCCGACATACAGTTGCGGCGGTACAACTCATCCCAGTCTATCTGAGTATAGCGCGTGTCGCCGTTGCGCCACACCTCGGCCAAACTCTCCGATTTCAAGAATCCGCTGTAATAACTCGGCAAATAGTGATAATTGTCGGGCAGCGGAGTCGCCACATCGTACCACTCGAGACCGCTGTAACGACTCGTCCCCGCAGTCATGCCCGCAGCTACCGTAATGCGCGTATGCCGCGACACCTCGTCGTCATAAGAGGCCACCACCGACGGCAACAGCAAACGACGCACATTCGCATTGCGAATCTTGCCGTTATAGTATCCCCACGACGGATTGTAGAGTCGGTCGCCCGTAAGCCTGAATGCCTCCTCGACCGAACCGCGCCGCATTCCGCGTTCGGAGGGCGAAAACATGGCGGCAACCGTCACACGGCGGGTATAGTTCCAATGCTTCGAAAGCCGCACTCCGGCATCCAGTCCGTTGGCGAAAACTCCCTTGATATGCATATCGCGGCCCGTGCGGCCCGAAACATATCCCGTAACCGACAAACCGCGGCCCAACAGCCCGGACATCGAAGCATGAATCGCCGTCAGATAGCCGCGGTCGGAGAATCCGATTCCCGCAGAACCGCCCGACGGCTCCGACAAATCGGAGTAATACTCCAACCCTCCGTCCGCTCCGCCTACAAAAATCCCGGAATGACGCAAACCCGAAAACCGACGGCTCGGAATCTGCAAATTATCGAGCATCGAACGATACTCGCTGCGAACCCGAATCCCGTCGAACAAACTCCTCGAACGATAAATACGCTCGCCGCGACGCGAAAAGGAAACAAACGACAAATCGTAATCGACCACATCGGCGAATATATCCTCTGTGGCCTGTACGGCCCGGTAAAAAAGAATGGTGTCGGTCTCGGGCTCGTGCCACGAATACTCCGAATCGTAACGGTCGTAATAGCGCCGCTCGTCATACTCCGGCGACTGACCGTAAAGCGCAGTTACGGCCGCAGCAAAACCAATCGATACGATAGCCCGCTTCCAGCCGTAACCGTCAAGCATAATTGCAGAAAAATATTGTTTCTATATGTGAATCAGCACGTCGAGCAGCAACGCCCAGAACTTGGTCACGGTGCTTATCTCGATACGCTCGTCGGGAGAATGAACGCCCCGAAGCGTGGGTCCGAACGACACCATCTCCAAATCGGGATACTTCTCGAGGAACAATCCGCACTCCAGACCCGCATGAATGGCACGCACCTTCGGCTCCACTCCGAACAGGCGGCGGTAACTCTCCACCGTGGTCTCGAGCAACTGCGATTCGGGGTCGGGCGCCCATCCCGGATAACCGTCGGAGTGCGTAACCTCGGCTCCCGCCAAAGCAAATACCGACTCAACAGACTGCATTATGTAAGTCTTCGCACTCTCTACCGACGACCGCTGCGACAAAGTAACCACAATCTCGTCGTCACCCTCGAACTTCACCGACGCCAGATTGGATGAGGTCTCAACCAACCCCGCAACCACCGCCGACATGGAAATAACTCCGTTGGGCACCCCCACCAAAGCATCTACCAACGCCGTCTGGGTACTCTCGTCGATAACCGAAGCCACATCCGAAATCTCGTTGAGCGTAATCTCGAAATTAGGCTCCGTATGTCTGTACTCGGCCCGCACATCCTCCGCAAACATCTCGTAACGCTTTACAAAATCGTTCTTCAAATGCATGGGCACTCCGAATACCGCATAAGCCTCGCGGGGAATCGCATTGCGCAGATTGCCGCCGCAGAAATAACTCAAACGCATCTCGTATGAGTGCATCGCCTCCCACAACAGACGCGCTACTATCTTGTTGGAGTTGGCACGGCCCTTGTCGATATCGTCGCCCGAATGACCGCCCAACAAATCGGAAACATCCACGCGGAAATAGGCGTAACTGCCGGGCGCATCCTCGAGCGTATATCGGAATCGGGCTACGGTGTCGATACCGCCGGCACAACCTATGAAAATCTCGCCCTCGTCCTCCGAATCGAGATTTATAAGGTATTTGCCGTTCAGCATCCCCTCGCCCAACTCGAAAGCTCCCGTAAGACCCGTCTCCTCATCGACGGTAAACAGCGCCTCGACCGCTCCGTGGGCTATCGTGTCATCGACCAGCACCGCCAGCGCAGCCGCCATGCCTATACCGCAGTCGGCACCCAGCGTGGTACCCTCCGCCTTTACCCAGCCATCCTCGATGCGGGTCGCGATGGGGTCGTTCTCGAAGTCGAAATCGACATCGGAGTTCTTCTCGCACACCATATCCATATGCGACTGCAACACCACCGTCGGACGATCCTCATAACCGGCCGTCGCAGCCTTGCAAATCACTACGTTGCCTATCGCATCCTTGCGGTACTCCAAACCGTGAGCACGTGCAAAATCCTCAAGAAAGGCTATTATCTTTCCCTCCTTCTTCGACGGACGCGGAACTCGCGTAATGTCGTCGAATATCTCCCACACCAATTTGGGTTCAAGCTCTCTTATTGACATCTCTCAAAAATATTTATGTTTTTGCATTATTCTCTGTAAACCAGCACCACAGCCGTGGCCGAAACTCCGCGCTCCTCGCCCTCGAAACCCAAACGTTCGGTGGTGGTGGCCTTTACCGATACGCGCTCCGGCCCGACCGACATCACCGACGCAAGACGCTCGCGCATCATATCTATATAAGGTCGCAGTTTGGGACGCTGCATCGCTATCGTACAGTCGGCATTGCCTATCTCGTATCCTCGCTCGCGCACCATGCGGCACACCTCGCCCAACAGCAGGCACGAATCCGCACCGCGGTAACGCTCATCACTGTCCGGAAAATGCAGACCTATGTCGCCCGCCGATACCGAACCCAGCAAAGCATCGCACAAAGCATGAATCAGCACATCGCCGTCGGAATGCGCAATGCACCCCTTATCGTGCGGAATCTCAACGCCGCCAAGCACCAAACGCAACCCGTCGCCCAACGCATGGACGTCGTAACCGCTTCCTATTCTGAAATCTTTCATCGTTGCAAATATAACATTTATTTTTAAGACCTGAGCCCACACAGCATCATTACGGAACGGAATTTGCCGCCTGTCTCAAACGGCCGCCGCATGAATCCGCCTACGGAAAAACTTGCGCGACAGCCATTAACACATTAATATTCAATACTATGGACAACTGCAACTGCAAAAAGCCGGAAAACGATTGGAACAAAAAGCCCGGTGAAATGAAACACGACATCAGCGAGAAAGCAACGCATCTCAAACACTCGGTCGAAGAGAAGGCCGAACACATCAAAAACACGGTGCATGAAAAGGCCGAACACATCCGCAACAACGTCAGCGAAAAGGTCAATGAGTACAAAAACACCGCCAAAGAGAAGATAGCCGATGCGGCCGACAAAGTGAAAGACGCCGTATCGAAATAGATTATCGCAACTCTGCAACCAAAGATCCGTCCGATATCCTGTCGGGCGGATCTTTTTCTACCTCCGCCACACAACAACACCTCAAAAAAATACACTTATTAACGACATTTTTAATAACTTTGCGAAAATTTCAATCATGAACCGTAAAATCCTGCGACTCGCTCTGCCCAACATAATATCGAACATCACCGTTCCCGTGATGGGCATCATCAGCACAGCCATAGCAGGACACTGGGGCGACGACCCCGCACACACCATAGGCGCTCTCGCAATCGGAGTCTCGATATTCAACTTCATCTACTGGAACTGCTCCTTCCTCAGAATGGGCACAAGCGGCATGACCGCACAAGCCTTCGGAGCCGGCGACCTCACCGAATGCTCGGCAATGCTCGCCCGGACTCTCATAATATCGGCCGCCCTCGGAATCGCAATCCTTATTCTGCAATACCCGCTCGGAGAACTCGCACTGCATATAATGAACGGCGACCGACTCGTAAGCCGATACTTCTACGCACGCATATGGGCCGTACCCGCAGGCATCATCCTCTTCGGTCTGAACGGCTGGTTCACCGGTATGCAAAACGCCGTCATCCCCATGTGTACCTCCATAGCCGTAAATGCAGTTCATATTCTGTGCAGCCTCTACTTCGCATTCGGACTGCAACTCGGAATCGTGGGAATAGCCTACGCCTCGGTAGTCGCACAATACGCAGGAGTCCTGCTCTCACTCCTCCTGCTCGGCTTGCGCTACCGAAAACACCTTACCCGAATACCCCGAAAACAACTCCTCGACCGCAAACCAGTAATACGATTCTTCCGCGTCAATACCGACATCATCATACGAACATTCTGCATAGTCGCCGTATACACTTTCTTTACCGCCGCCTCGGCACGAATGGACGACCCCGCAATGCTGGCCGTAAACACTCTACTGCTGCAACTGTTCACCATGTTCTCCTACATGAGCGACGGATTCGCATACGCCGCCGAAGCTCTCACAGGACGCTTCACCGGAGCCCGCGACGCCGCGTCGCTGCGGGAATGCATACGCAAATGCATAGTGTGGAGCCTCGGTATCTCACTCTTCTTCGTCGCAGTCTATGCAGGTTGGTGGCAGGAAATATTCAGCCTCTTCCTCGCCGACAGCCCCGAAAACAATGACATACTCGACACCGCACGCCGTTTCATCGGCTGGGTAATGGCCGTATCGCTCTGCTCGGCAATCCCCTTCCTCCTCGACGGAGTAATGGTGGGAGCTACCATGACCCGCATAATGCGAAACTCGCTGCTCATAGCCACAACCCTGCACTTCATCCTGTTCTTCGCACTCAAACCACTGATAGGGAACAACGCCCTGTGGCTCGCTTTCACCTCCTTCATGGTCGCACGAGGCATCGCTCAATACCTGCTGTCGGACCGACTCGACAAAATATACAGCCAAGCCCAACACAACTGATGCATTTTTTGGTGCAATCTTTGCATACGGTTATCGAAATTTAAGTTACCTTTGCGAACGATAAACAGAAACAACATGAAAGACTACAAAAACGACTCGACTGACACCCTGCAACGTTTCGGACGCGACAAACGTGCCCGCATCGTAAGAACCGAACTCGCTCAACCGGCTCCGCGACGCGACCGCCCGGAACGATACGCAAAAGAGTCGGATAACAGAAGCGAACAACCGCGCAGACGCTCATTCAACCCCAACTTCACCGACGACAACCGGCCGGCTCGCAGTATGCAGCCGCGAACCGAACATACGTCGGGATACGGACGCAGCAGACGCGAAGACAAACCGTTCTCCCGCTCCGAATACGGCAGCCGCTCCGAACGTCCCGCACGATTCGAAAAACCGGCCCGCAAATTCGCAAAAAACGACGGAGAAAAAACATATCAAACAAAAAAAGTATATACCAAATCCATAAAGACGGCAGCCAACGACAAACCGAAAACATACCCTAAATACAAACCCGAAACCGTAGAAGGTGCAATACGTCTCAACCGTTTCATCGCCCAGTCGGGACTCTGCTCGCGACGCGAAGCCGATGAATTCATCACCGCAGGCGTGGTAACCGTAAACGGCGCAGTCGTAACCGAACTCGGAACCAAAGTGCTGCCCACAGATGACGTTCGCTTCAACAACGAACCCGTCAAAGGCGAACAAAACGTATATCTCGTACTCAACAAACCCAAAGGCTACGTAACGACACTCGACGATCCGCACGCCTCGAAAATAGTAACCGATTTGGTGAAAAACGCCTGCAAAGAGCGTATATACCCCGTAGGACGACTCGACAAAAACAGCCTCGGTCTGCTGCTCTTTACCAACGACGGCGCACTCACCAAACAACTTACGCATCCTTCCTATCAGAAGAAAAAAATCTATCAGGTGACCCTCGACAAACCCCTCTCCGAACAGGATATGGACAAAATAGCCGACGGCATAAACCTCGAAGACGGCGAAATATATGCCGACGAAATCGCCTGCATCAAAGACGACCGCAAAGAGATAGGAATAGAGATTCACTCGGGCCGAAACCGTATCGTGCGACGAATATTCGAACATCTCGGATACGAAGTCCGCAAACTCGACCGCGTATACTATGCCGGACTCACCAAAAAGAATCTCAAACGCGGAGCATGGCGGTTCCTCACCAAAGACGAAGTGACAAGACTCAAAACCGGAATGTACGATTAACCTGTCAGTACGCGATTCTTAAACGCAAAACAAAGCGGCAGCCCGATTTATTCGCAGCTGCCGCTTTTGCAATCATCCTGTTCTACTGCCCGTCGGCTGAAATCTCGGCCGATACCGCTTCGGGCGGATTCACAGCAATCGTCGCCACAAGACTCTCATAATAGCGCTTCGAAACCGGAATGGGCTTCACGCCCGAATGATTGAGTATCGCCACGCTGTTCGACTTGTCGGGACGCAGAAGCTTGATTTTGGTTATATTCACTATATAGGAGCGGTGGCAGCGCAGCATGGGCGTTCCCTCGAGGCTCTTTTCGAGAGCCTTCGTGCGGCAGCGCAGCATATAGTTGTGCAACGCCCCCTCGCTCTCGTAACAAACCTTTACATAGTTGTCCTGCGACTCCATATAATATAGTGCATCGATATCGACCGTCATGCGGACAGTGCCGTTGCCGTCGTAAAGATTGATAAGCTGCGGAGTCTCGGAAACCTCGCCGTAAGCCCGCGTGCGGTAACGCATAACCTCATTCTCGCGCAACTTCGCACGGTAGGCCGCATAGAGAAACGATATGGCATAAGGTATGGCCAGAATGGCGGTAACGCAGCAAAAAGCACGGAATGCCACCTCGGGCATGGAGTGCGGCTCCTCGGCCTGAACCAAATAACGGGTGAATGCCGTATAGAGCAGCGAAATGGCTACGGTCTCGCCCACCAACCACAAAAAATAGAGAAGACGGTCGATGGCAATCCGGCGGCTTACAAGCACAAGCGACAATTTGCTCGCCACCATTATGACAATGCAAGCCAAATAGAATGCTACGGAGATTGAAAGCCGGCGTTCGTCGAAAATATCGAACCAGTCGGTCAGCGAAAACGGCGCATATATTATCATAAACAGCACCGAGAAGACTACGATAAAAGCAACAGACCCCAACATAAAGTCGAGTTTCATTACATATTGCGGGACTTCTGCTCTCTTCATAGCTCGAATTTTCACCGCAAATATATTCAAATTTTCCGAATTTCGCCACTCATAAGAGATTTTTGCCACTATTACACCCTTATTCGTCACTTTATTCGCCACAAAATTAGGTTAAATTCACGACAGCCCTTATCTTTGCATCAAAATGTGAAAACACAAACGATTTTATCAAATTCATAACAACTGAAAGTTAAACTAAAACTTGAAAACTATGTCTGAAATTCAATCGAAAGTAACAGCTATCATCGTAGACAAACTCGGCGTCGCAGCCGGCGAAGTAACTCCCGAAGCAAGCTTCACCGAACAACTCGGCGCAGACTCGCTCGATACCGTCGAACTTATCATGGAGTTCGAAAAAGAGTTCGGACTGCAGATACCCGACGAAGATGCCGAAAAAATCAAAACCGTCGGCGAAGCCGTTAATTACATCGAATCTCACTCCAAATAACAGGAACATCGGTTCCAAGCTGTATATACCGTAAAGCTCTTTTCGAATTATGAAAATAATCGGAACCGGGAGCGCACATCCGTCGTTCACCCTTACGAACGATATGCTTGCGTCTTTCCTCGAAACTAGCGATGAATGGATTACCTCGCGCACAGGCATCAAACAACGTCAGGTCATTACCGATGAGGAACTCAAAGACCTCGCCGCAGATGCCGCAAAACGCGCACTCCAAAATGCAGGATTATCACCCCGCGACATAGATTTCATCATCTGCTCGAACGTGGTGAATGAATATGCCACCCCGTCGTTGGCCTGCCTCGTACACGAAGCCCTCGACGCCTCGTGCCCCAGCGTGGACATCAACGCCGCTTGCACCGGCTTTATCTATGCTCTGCAAATCGCCGAAGCGTATCAGAAAGCCGGTATGGCAAAAAACATACTCATAGTATGCGCCGAAGAACCTACACGAATGGTCGATTGGAACGACCGTCGCACTTGCGTACTCTTCGGTGACGGCGCAGGTGCCGTCGTGGTCACCGAAGGAGACAACCTCAAGGCAATCAAAACCACCAACACCAGCCTCACCGAAGTACTCGTCGAAAAACGCGTACTCGAACCTACCCCTTTCATCAAAAAAGAAGAGGTGAACAAACCGCTCTTCATGTCGGGTCAGGAAGTGTTCAAAAATGCCGTCTCCTCCGCAGCTCGCGACATCAAAGAAGTAGTCGCCAAAGCCGGTCTGCAAATAGCCGACATCGACCTCTTCCTCCTGCATCAGGCCAATATGCGAATCGTCGAATTCGTGGCCCATATGCTCGGCGAAGACAAACTGAAGTTCCCCCACAACGTGGAAAACTACGGCAATACCTCCTCGGCAAGCATCCCCATGCTGCTCGACGAACTCAACGCCCAAGGCAAACTCAAAAACGGACAAAAACTCGTATTAAGCGCATTCGGAGCCGGCTTCACCACAGGAGCCTGCGTACTCGAATGGGCTACCGATAAAAATTGAATTATGGAACGCAGAGTAGTTATAACCGGTCTGGGAGTGATAACTCCCGTAGGCAACAACGTTGCCGATTTCTGGAAAAACCTTACCGACGGATATTGCGGCATCGGCCTCATCGAAGGCATAGATGTGGGTCAGTGCCCCATCAAAGTCGCAGGTCAGGTCAAAAACTTCAACCCCGAAGAGTTCGGCATCGACCGCGGTACCGTTCGCAAAAGCGACCTCTACTGCCAGTATGCACTCGCCGCCGCACATCAGGCCATGACCGACAGCGGCCTCGTAAGCGGCGAAAATATCGACCCCGAACGCCTCGGCGTATATGTCGGCTCGGGAATCGGCGGCATGGCCACATTCGTGAACGAAACCAAAGTCCTTCTCGAAGAAGGCCCGCATCGCATATCGCCCCTCTTCATCCCCATGATGATTTCGAATATCGCTTCCGGCAATATCGCCATCAAATACAACGCCGAAGGCGTCTGCCTCCCCGTAGTAACGGCCTGCGCAACAGGTACCCACTCCGCAGGCGAAGCCTACCGCGCAATCAAAGGCGGATATGCCGATGCAATCATCACCGGCGGCGCCGAAGCTGCCGTGCATCCCCTCGCAGTGGGCGGTTTCTGCAACAGCAAGGCTCTCACCAAAGCCGAAGACCCCAAACAGGCAAGCATTCCGTTCGACAAACGACGTTCGGGATTCGTAATCGCCGACGGCGCAGGAATCCTTATCTTCGAAGAGTATGAACACGCAAAGGCCCGCGGCGCGAAAATCTATGCAGAGGTGTGCGGATACGGCAATAATTGCGATGCATATCACTACACCGCTCCCCGTCCCGGCGGTACGGTCGCAGCCAAAGCTATCAAAGCGGCTCTCGATGAGGCCGGATTCGATGCGGAAAAGGATATGCTCTACATCAACGCACACGGAACCAGCACCCCGCTCAACGACAAAACCGAAACCGAAGCTGTGAAACTCGCTCTCGGCGAAGAGGCTGCACACAAAGCCAAAATCAGCTCGACCAAGTCGATGACCGGACATATGCTCGGAGCTACCGGCGGCGTGGAACTCGTGGCTACGGCTCTCGCACTCCGCGACGGAATCGTACCCCCCACCATCGGACTCTCCGAACCCGATGAAGAGTGCGACCTCGACTACACACCCAACAAGGCCGCCAAATGCGACCTCACCGTAGCCGTAAGCAACTCGCTCGGATTCGGCGGACACAACGCCTGCGTGGCTCTCCGCAAACTCGAATAAGTAAGAAAATTAAAATAGAGAAATCATGAAACTTCTTGAAAACAAAGTGGCTCTCGTGACCGGCGCAGCTCGCGGCATCGGCAAAGCCATCGCTCTCGAACTCGCAAAGAACGGCGCCGATATCGCCTTCACCGACCTCAACCGCAACGAAGTCATGGAGGCTACCGAAGCGGAAATCACCGCTCTCGGCGTAAAGTGCATAGGCTACGCCTCCAACGCCGCCGACTTCGCACAAACACACGAGGTTATCAAACAGATTCTTGCCGACTTCGGTAAAATAGACGTGCTCGTGAACAACGCAGGCATCACCAAAGACGGCCTGATGATGCGCATGAGCGAAGCTCAGTGGGATGCCGTTCTCACCGTGAACCTCAAATCGGCTTTCAACTTCATTCATGCAGTCATCCCCTCGATGGCCGCACAGCGCAGCGGTTCGATCATCAATATCTCGTCGGTCGTAGGCGTCAGCGGAAATGCAGGTCAGTGCAACTACTCCGCATCCAAAGCCGGCATGATAGGACTCGCCAAGTCGATTGCCAAAGAGATGGGACCCCGAGGCATACGCGCAAACTGCATCGCCCCCGGATTCATCCTCACCGATATGACCGACCAGCTCCCCGACAACGTAAAAGCGGACTGGAATGCCAAAATCCCCTTGCGTCGCGGCGGAGAACCTGCCGAAGTCGCAAAAGTGGCTCTCTTCCTCGCCAGCGACCTCGCTTCGTATGTCAGCGGTCAGGTTATCCACTGCTGCGGCGGCATGAACTGCTAACAAAGTTCAAATCCGCATTCGCACGAAAAAAGGACCCGAAAATTCGGGTCCTTTTTTCGTGCCGCACAACCGCTCTCGACGCTTGTCATATCTGTTTTCGCAAACGGGCGACCGGAATGTTCAGCATCTCGCGATACTTGGCCACGGTACGGCGGGCTATGCGGTATCCGCGGCCGTTGAGAATATCCATCAGAGTCTCATCGGTCAAAGGATGGCGTTTGTCCTCCTCGTCGATGCACTGCTGCAGCAGATTCTTAATCTCGTAACTCGACACCTCCTCGCCGCTCTCGGTCTGCATGGCCTCCGAAAACAACGACTTCAACAATATGATTCCGAACGAGGTCTGGACATACTTACTGTTCACGACACGCGAAATGGTCGATACGTCCAACCCCGTGCGGTCGGCAATATCCTTCAATATCATCGGACGCAACTTGCTCTTGTCCCCGTCCTTGAAGTATTCGTACTGATAGTTGAGAATCTCCTGCATCGTCCGCATCAGAGTGTCGTGACGCTGACGTATCGCCGAAATAAACCACTTCGCCGAATCAATCTTGCTCTTGACGAACTGAACGGCCTCACGGTCCTCGTTCTTGACCGAACCGTCAGCCTTCACCATGTCCCTTATAATATCCATATAGCGGCGGTTGATGCGCAGCTCGGGAATATTGTAGGAGTTGAGACTCAGATTGAAACCGCCGTCATTATAGTCGAGAATGAAGTCGGGAATAATGTAGGGAGTAGTGTCGGTGCCGCCCTCGGAGTAGAGATTCCCCGGCTTGGGCGACAGATGCTTTATCTCGTTCAGAGCCTCGCGGAAATCATCCTCGTTCACCTGCAGACGCGCCATAAGCTTCTCGTAATGCTTCTTCACGAACTCCTCGAAATGGTCCGTCAGAATCTTCATCGCCAGACGCCGCGGAAAAGTGTTAATCTCGACCTGACGCATCTGCAACAGCAGACATTCGCGCAGATTGCGCGCCCCTACGCCCGAAGGCTCGAGCGTGTGAATTATGTCGAGCAAATGCTCCAACTCATATTCGTCGCACTCGATTCCGAGAGAAAATGCAATGTCGTCGCTTATGGATATCAAATCGCGCCGCAGATAGCCGTCCTCGTCGATGCTGCCCACAATGTAGACAGCCAGCTTCATCTCGCGCTCCGAAAGATTGTGATAACCCAACTGTTCGACCAAATACTCCTGCAGCGACCGGCCGCCTGAAATATGCACCGGACGCTGTTTGTCGTCGCGCGAATAGTTGTTCATGCGGCTCTTGTAGGCCGGAGTGTCGTCCTCGCGAAGGTACTCGTCCACCGAAATCTCGCGCGGAAGTTCATCCTCCTCGCTGCGCTCCTCCTCTTCAAGCACGATATTCTCCTCGATCTCCTGCTTGATGCGCTGCTCGAGCTGCATGGTGGGCAACTCCAGCAACTTTATCATCTGAATCTGTTGCGGCGACAGCTTCTGTTGAAGCGAAAGTTGTTGTCTCTGACTTATAGCCATAATCCCGATTACCTCTTAATAACTGCTCTCAGGAGGTCTTCATCGCAATCGCACACACGCCGGCCGCCGGCCGGACATATGCGTGCATCAGAATTCGGCATTCTTCGGAGTGCGCGGGAACGGTATGACATCCCGAATGTTGGTCATGCCCGTAACGAAGAGCAACAGTCGCTCAAAGCCCAATCCGAAGCCCGAATGAGGCGCGGAACCCCAACGGCGGGTATCCAGATACCACCAGATGTCGGCCTTGTTGATTCCGAGCTCCTCCACCCTTGCAGAAAGTTTGCCGTAATCGGTCTCGCGCTCCGAACCGCCTATAATCTCGCCTATTTTCGGGAAAAGAACGTCCATCGCACGCACCGTGCGGCCGTCGTCGTTCTGCTTCATGTAGAATGCCTTTATCTCCTTCGGATAGTTGATGAGTATCACCGGACGCTTGAAATGCTCCTCGACCAAATATCGCTCATGCTCGCTCTGAAGGTCGCAGCCCCAATCGCACGGGAACTCGAACTTGCGCCCCGACGACTTCAAAATCTCGATGGCCTCGGTGTAGTCCAGCCTCCGGAAATCGTGCTCCACCACGAAGTGCAGACGCTCCAGCAGCTCGTTGTCCCACATCTTGTTCATGAAGGCCAAATCATCGGCGCAATTCTCCAGCGCATAGTTGATAAGATATTTCAAAAAGTCCTCGGCAAGCTCCATGTCATCCTCCAACTCGAAGAATGCGGCTTCAGGCTCAATCATCCAGAACTCGGCCAAATGACGCGGAGTATTCGAATTCTCGGCACGGAACGTCGGTCCGAAAGTGTAGATGCGACCCAGAGAAAGCGCTCCCAACTCGCCCTCCAGCTGACCCGACACGGTAAGATTGCACGACTTGCCGAAGAAATCCTGCGAATAATCGACCTTGCCGTCCTCGCCCTTGGGCAGATTGTTCATGTCGAGAGTCGTCACGCGGAACATCGCACCCGCACCCTCGGCATCGGAACCGGTAATGAGCGGCGTATGAAGATAATAGAATCCGCGTTCGTGGAAATATTTGTGAATCGCATAAGCCATCGCATGGCGGATGCGGAGAACAGCTCCGAAAGTGTTGGTGCGCGGACGCAAATATGCTATGTCACGCAGAAATTCGAGCGAATGACCCTTCTTCTGCAAGGGATATGTCTCGGGGTCGGCCGTTCCGTAAATCTCAATCGCCGAAGCCTGAACCTCAACTCCCTGACCCGAACCCAACGACTCGACAAGTTTGCCGTCCACACGCAGGCACGAACCCGTAGTCACTCGTTTGAGCAACTCCTCGTCGAACGACGACGGGTCGGCGACAATCTGGATATTGGCAACGCACGAACCGTCATTCAACGCAATGAAGGTCACATTCTTGTTGCCGCGCTTGGTGCGCACCCAGCCCTTCACCACCACATCCTGACCGTGTGCCCCGGTGACGAGCAGTTCCGAAATTCTCTGATGTTTCATCGATATGCAGTTTAATTCATTTTTCTCGTTACAACCTACAAAGATAGGTTTTATTTGGGACTTGAGCAAAAAAAAAGTATCTTTGTCAGCATAATATATTATAAAAGGAATGAACATGAAAACAGCTCTGCTGCTGGCAGCGGCACTCTCCGCACTCAACGCAGCAGCACAGGCCCCCAGAGTATTCAGAACGCAGTTTACGACCTACGACACGCGCGAAGATGCCCTTGCCGCCAACCACAAAAATACACTTAAATACCGATCCGTCGAACCTCGCGACATCTACGGCGACGGGTCGGCTTTCGTCTTCGAATTCGAAACCGACGCCCTCTGGGGTGACAGCAACGCCTATCTCCATATAGAAAACCCCGGTTCGGCCTACACCCTCTTCATAAACGGACACCTCGCCGCCGAATCGGAAGATGACCTCTCGCCCGCCGATTTCATGATCTCCGACCTCCTGCTCAACGGACGAAACGTCGCCGCCATCTTCCCGAGGCAAAGCCGCACTCCGCAAATACAGAACAGCGGCAAAAAATCGGAACTCCCGCGCTTCAGCGGAAGCTATATCTTCGGGCAGCGAAAACTCCATATCGAGGATTTTGCAGCACGCATTCTGCCCGACTCCGCAGAAGCCGGAGCCGGAAGACTATATCTGGATGTCGTCGTGGCCAACAACTTCAACTATGAAGAACCCGTATCCATAGGATACGACATAACCTCCCCCTCGGGCAAACTCATCGACTATGCCGTAAGAGAAATGACCGTCGCGGGACATTCGCTCGACACACTCCGCATAACCGCACCCATATACAACATCCCCGCCTACAAATGGGGAGTATCTTCGGGCGAAGCTCCGCTCTACTCGCTCATGCTCTACATAAAGCGCAACGGACGACCCGAAGAGTATATTCCGTTCAAAACCGGATACGGAATCACCCGATTCACGGCCGACGGCAAACTCAGCCGCGCCGGCAACGAAGTGAACATCATATCGCACCGATATGCCGTGAAATCGGACCGTAAAGCCGTCAGAAACGAACTCGCAACACTTAAAAAGCAGGGAATCAATACCATAATAACCGAATTCCCGCAGCCCGCGTGGTTCTACGAAGAGTGCGACCGTGCAGGTCTGTTCGTATTCGACCGCGCAGCCATAAACGCCGTCGAAGAACGCGACAACCGCAACCAGGGCGGAACTCCGTCGAACGACCCCGCCATGGTCGAAGAGTATCGCAACCGCATAAACGCCATGTACTTCCGTATGCGCAACCGCTCCTCGGCAGCAGGATTCGTACTCGGAGGCGAAACCGGCAACGGCTATGCAATGTACAAAGCCTATCAGTATCTGAAATCGCTCGAAAAAGAACGTCCCGTAATATGCGACGACGCCCGCGGCGAATGGAATACCGACCTCTAATCCCGACGCAGGACTCCGAACAATGAACATCGAACTGACAGCCGTCGGAAAAACCGACTCCGAAGAGGTGGAAAGCCTCATAGCAGCCTACGCAAAACGCATAAACTTCTACTGCAAATTCGCCATGACCGTCGTGCCCGACCTGCGCAACAACCGCAGCATGACCTCGAAGCAGCAGAAGTCGGCTGAAGGCGCCGCCATACTGCGCACCATATCCGAAAGCGACTACGTGATTCTGCTCGACGAACGCGGAGAAGAACTTCGTTCGGTGCAGTTCGCCGACATGATGCGCAAACGAATGAACAGCGGCATCAAACGACTCGTATTCGTCATAGGAGGCCCCTACGGATTCTCGGACGAAGTCTACGCACGCGCCGACTACAAACTCTCGCTCTCAAAAATGACCTTCCCGCATCAGTTCGTCAGAGCGGTATTCGCCGAACAGCTCTACCGCGCATTCACAATCCTCAACAACGAACCTTATCATCACGAATGAGGAACGTTTCAGAATGATGCAGGCAGTATGATATTTTCATCTTCATATTTACATTCCCTCCCCTCTCTCCTCCCTTTGGGAAAGGGCGGGGCATCATGGTGCATTAAAGTATATAATCGCGTAATGAAAATATCGACCTCCGCCATACTCCCGCTGACGGCCGCCTTGTTCGCACTCTGCCCGACGGCCCTCGTGAAGGCCGCTCCTCCGGCCGCACTCTCGGGCAAAGAGGAGCTTGTCGATACCGTCATCATAGTGGACGATATTCAGGTGACGGCAATCAAACAGGGTTCAGCCATGCGAAACCGACCCTTGTCGGTAACGGTACTCAACGCCGATGCCATAGAACGGCATCGCATAACCTCGCTCAAAGAAGCCTCGCTCACCGTCCCCAACTTCTATATCCCCGACTACGGCTCGAAAATGACCTCCTCGATATATGTCCGCGGACTCGGCGCACGCATCGACCAGCCGGTCGTGGGCATGAATATCGACAATATGCCCGTCATGAACAAAGATGCCTACGATTTCGATCTCTTCGACATCGACCGCATGGAGATACTGCGGGGGCCTCAATCGACCCTCTACGGACGAAATACCATGGGCGGCGTAATCAACATCTACACCCTCTCGCCATTCACGTTCGAAGGCGTGAGAGCCGGCGCCGAATACGCCTCGGCAAACTCGATGAAATTCCGTGCCTCAGCCTACAAGCGTCTGACCGACGAATTGGGCATATCGGCCGCCGCCAACTACTCGCAATCGGACGGATTCTTCAGAAATCTGTTCGACAACTCGCGATGCGGAGCCGAACGCGGAGGTAGCGGACGTCTCAAACTCCAGTGGCGGCACGGCGACGCTCTCCATCTCGACAACGCTTTCTCATTCTCGCTGTCGGCCCAAAACGGCTACCCCTACGCATTCGCCGGCGATACTCCGCTCTCCGACAGCAACGGCAACCAAGTAATATCGAAAGGAGAAATACGCTACAACGACCCCTGCTCCTACGACCGTACCTCCATAAACGACGCTCTCACGCTTCGTCACAACGGACGCGGATATTCATTGGCCGCAATCACCGCCTGGCAATACCTCGACGACGAAATGAATCTCGATCAGGATTTTACACCTCTCTCCTACTTCACCCTCACACAACGGCGCACAGAACACATCGTCTCCGAGGATTTCATAATACGTTCGCGCAAGGAGCAGCCACGCATCTATGACTGGCTGTGCGGAGCCTTCGGATTCGTAAAACACACCTCAATGCACGCCCCCGTACTCTTCAAAGAGACCGGCATCGATGAACTCATTGTAAAAAACGCCGCACAATACTCGGGAATTACTCCGGTCTTCGCATCGGACGAACTGCTCTTCGATTCACGATTCAAAATGCAGTCGTTCGGAGCAGCCCTGTACCACGAATCGACCGTTCACATAGGACCCGTAGACCTTTCGGCCGGAATACGGTTCGACTATGAACACGCACGACTGCGCTACAACTGCGCCGCCGATGTCGATTGCACGTTCGGTCAGACACACATCACCCCGTTCGAAAACAACGGCAAACTGAAAAAGAATTTCTTCGAAGTACTCCCCAAAGTGACCGCCGTATGGAGAATCGATGCCCGCAATTCGCTCTATGTTTCGGCGTCGAAAGGCTACAAGGCCGGAGGTTTCAATACGCAGATGTTCTCGGAAGTGCTGCAAACACTCCTCATGGAGAAGATGGGCGTATATTGGCAGCGCAATTTCGACATCGACAAAGTGGTGGCCTACAAACCCGAAAGCAGCTGGAATTTCGAATTGGGAACTCATGCCGCAACAGCCGACGGCATTCTGCGCGTCGATGCCTCGCTCTTCTACATCGACTGCCGCAATCAGCAGCTCACCGTCTTCCCCGAAGGACAAACTACGGGCCGAATGATGACAAATGCAGGCAAATCACGCAGTTTCGGAGCCGAATTCTCGGCACTCGTTTTACCGTTCGAGAATTTTTCAGTATTTTTGTCATACGGCTATACGAATGCACGTTTCGTGGAGTTCGTGAGCGGCAAAAGCGACTATGCCGGCAAGTATGTACCCTATGCACCGCAGCATACGGCGGCAATCCGCGCCGAATACGCCCTCAAGGTCAATGCCAAATGGCTGGAGCAGATAACCTTCGGCGCAGGCGGCAAAGGCGTGGGACGAATATGGTGGAACGAAGACAACACACTCTCGCAACCCTTCTATGCGCAGCTCGAAGCATCGATACGTCTGTCGCAGCAGCACTGGTCGCTCGAACTGTGGGGACGCAATCTGACCGATACCCGATTCGACGTCTTCCGCTTCGCCTCGATATCCCACGACTTCCTGCAACGCGGCAAACCTCGGATTATGGGCGTCACCCTCGGTCTGAGCTTTTGACAAAAAAGACAAATATTTGATTATTAACAATATATAATTATAAAAATGAAGAAAATATTATTTTATGCAATGGCGGCAATCGCCCTGTTCGCATTCGCGGCCTGCGAGAAAGAAAAGAATCAAGATGAAGGTCCGCACAACGGCATCGCACTTCAGGTATACAAGGGAGGCGAACTCGTCTTCGAAGACAAAGAGGTAAAATGGCATCTCGAAGAACAATCGGAAGAGCAAACCTTCACTCTGTTTATGGACAAAACACGCTTCGTGGCGGAGATGCCCATGCTCAATATGGAAGTGCGCGGATTGGTCAATCAATCGACTGCCGAAAACGTCGCATTCCAATACGAAACCGACAACATTATACCCTACTACAACGGCGCCGAATATCCGCGATATGTTATGACTAACTTCTCATGCATATTCAACATATCCCAAAATACCAAGGTGCAATTCACCTGTGCAGGCTACGATGTGGTCTACACCGAAATTTACGAATAACGACATGAAACCCGAATACAAACCTTTTGTGGACGAGCTTATAGAGCTCGCAATTAAAGAGGATATAGGCGACGGAGACCATACCTCGCTCTGCTGCATACCCGCCGAACAACGAGGACGAATGCGTCTGCTCTGCAAACAGGAGGGCATAATCGCCGGAATAGAAGTGGCACGCATAATCCTGCAGCGGCTCGACCCCGAAATGGAATTCGAACAAGTTCTCGAAGACGGCGCACGGGTAAAGGCCGGAGATGTCGCATTCTACGTCTCGGGACGCGAACGCTCGCTGCTTCAGGCCGAACGCATTCTGCTCAACGTGATGCAGCGCATGAGCGGCGTCGCTACCCAAACCGCCGTATACGCAGACCGTCTCAAAGGACTGCACACCAAAGTACTCGATACCCGCAAAACCACTCCCGGAATGCGCGTGCTCGACAAAATGGCCGTAAAAATAGGCGGCGGCGAAAATCACCGCATAGGACTCTTCGACATGATTCTGCTCAAAGACAATCATATAGACTTCGCCGGCGGAGTCCGCAATGCAGTCGAAAACGCCCGCCGATATCTCGCCGAAACCGGCAAAAATATCCCCATCGAATGCGAAGTCCGTTCGCTCGAAGATATCGACGAAGTATTCGCCGCAGGCGGCGCCGACAGAATAATGTTCGACAACTTTACTCCCGAAATGACACGCAAAGCTGTCGAAAAAGTGGCCGGACGATGCGAAACCGAATCCAGCGGCGGCATAACCCTCGACTCATTGCGCGAATATGCCCAAACCGGCGTGGACTTTATATCGGTGGGCGCACTCACTCATCAGATAAAGTCGCTCGATATGTCGCTCAAGGCCTGCCAAACAGAATGATGATCCGCTTCGAGCCGATAACCGTCGAAACCAAACCGATATTCGACAAATACGCCTCGGAGGAGATTTGCAACTGCGATGCAGCTTTCGCAAACATCTTCTGCTGGCAGCAAACATATCATTCGCAATTTGCCCAAATCGAAGGTCTGCTGGTAATAAAATACCGCACCGAAGGCACAAACCAATTCGCATATATGCTTCTGGGCCGTCAAATGACGGCCCCAACCGTCTCAACGGTCATCACCATTCTAACCGAAGACGCCGCACACGAAAAGTGCCGGCTGAAAATCACAAGTCTGTCCGCTTCCGCTGCCGCAACAATAAAATCGCTGTACGGAAACCGCTTCGCCTGCGCAGGCAGTCGCGACAACGCCGACTACATCTACAATACACAAGATCTGCAACAACTCCCCGGACGCAAATATCAACCCAAACGCAACCACATAAACCGCTTCAACGACCTCTACGACTATCGGTACGAACCCCTCGCAGCATCCCACAAAGAAGAGTGTCTGCGACTCGAACTCGAATGGCGCAAACATCATCACAGCGACAGTCACCACAGCGACAACTCGGCTACCGCCGAACAACTCGCCATAATACGCGCATTCGACAACTTCGAAGCCCTCCGACTCAAAGGCGGTATGCTGCGAATAGGCCAACAACCCGTCGCATTTACCTACGGCTCGCCCGTAAACAACCAAGTGTTCGATATTCATGTCGAAAAAGCCGATACCGCCGTCGAAGGCGTATTCCCCGCAATCAACCGAATGTTTGCCTGCTCGCTGCCACAACAATTCCGATTCATCAATCGCGAAGAGGATATGGGACTCGAAGGATTGCGCAAATCCAAATTGTCGTATCACCCCGCACGGCTCGAAGACAAAATTACCGCCATCGAACTCTCCGACGACGAACAAGCCGTCGCGGAGCTGTGGTCGGAAGCGTTCGGCGACGAACGAACTTTTACAGACAAATTCATGGTCGAACGCGAACGTTACGGCATCCGCAGCTTTCTGCACCGCAGCGGAGAGAGAATCGTCGGAATGGCGCATCTTGTACCAATGACCGACGCAGCAGGTCGGCGCGTGGCCTACATCTACGGCGTGGCGACGGCGGAAGAGTTCCGAAAACGAGGTATAGCCTCAGAATTGCTGCAGGAAGCGGTGCGGAGCGCCGAACGGGAATTTGAAGCGGCAGTATTGATTCCGAGCGGCGAGAATGCGAAAAGACTGTATCGACGCATCGGATTCGAAGATACGGATATTCGGTTGCGATTTATGACCGAATTCGACTTCGGCAGCGGCGAGCCTGAACGCGACACGGCGATGCTGAAAAGATTCGGTACGGCGGAGTTCGGAGGAGAGTTGCGGCTCTATGGAGCATAGATGTCGGAAGAATATCGGGGATTTTTTAAGCGAAAAGATTGGGAATTGCGAAAAAATGTATATCTTTGCACACCGATAATCGGAATACGGTTATTGAAAGGCCCAGATGGCGGAATCGGTAGACGCGCTGGTCTCAAACACCAGTAGGTTCACCCCTGTGCCGGTTCGACCCCGGCTCTGGGTACGCAGAAAATCGCTAATAGTCAGATAGTTAGACTGTTAGCGATTTTTGTTTGTAGTAATTGTTCCCAAATTGTTCCCAATGAGCATATGTAAAATAGATGGCTGAACAGATATATTAATTTACACGACTATACATTATTGTCAAAAAAACGCTATATTTGTCGAAAGAGACACATTGAATTTGCTAATGAAAAGGATATATACAACATATAGATATAAAAGATATCAAACTCGCCATATATTGAGAGAAAATAGGCGCAGATTAAAATCACAGAAAAAACGGCACTATACCATAGGAGGAGATAGAATTATCCCTGGCATAAGTTCACATAAATATGTCACAGCTCCTGCAACATTTTGCATAAAAGAAAACTCGGAGGAGGTTATAGAATTTGTTAATAGGCTTAATAAACAACTTGACAAACGTACGCCTACATTTATTGATTTATCTAATGTTACTGAAATCTCTTACGATGCAATCGTCGTAT
This sequence comes from Alistipes sp., assembly GCA_022511355.1. Classification (GTDB taxonomy): domain Bacteria; phylum Bacteroidota; class Bacteroidia; order Bacteroidales; family Rikenellaceae; genus Alistipes. The sequence goes on along the minus strand of JAFLRS010000002.1, from coordinate 5,500 downwards.
TACTCTCTATCACATCGCAATTCAAGCGACTGCGGATACCTTTTAATGGGAACTTTCCATCTGATAACAATTGCAGGAAGAAACTAACTAACTCTGGTTTTTTCAATAGCCTTTATGATGAAAATAAAGATTTTAGATATGATACATCTGTACGGTCTAAGAATATAATTCGTAAACATGGCAAAGATGCATCAGGAGAGGTAGCTAAAGAGCTTATTAGAATCTGTGCAGCAAATATTTGGGGAAAATCCTGTAGATGCCAAGGTGTATATCGAATTTTAATTGAACTAATGCAGAATACACACGCTCATGCAAATAACAATGCCGCTGGCACGGAGAATTGGTGGCTATCAGTAAACTATGACGCAGATAATAATAAAGAATGTTTCTCGTTTGTGGATTATGGGATTGGTGTCTTCACAAGTTTAGAGAACAAACGAGCCGATTCAAAGTTTTTTGGAATGATAGATGTACTTAGACGTAAACTCACAGAGCCAGACAATGCCAAAGTTCTTAAACTTATTCTTGATGGAGAACTTCATCGTACTGCTACTGGGCAGTCGTACAGAGGAAAAGGTCTTCCGGGTATAAGGACAGCATTAGATAGGAATCAAATAAGTAACCTTTACATCATTACGAATAATGCATATGCCAATGTATGTGAAGATAATTTTGTAACTTTGTCAAATGCTTTTAACGGCACATTTATATATTGGGAACTAACACATAATAACATAAAATGCGATGACAACACGGCTGCTTAAGATTTCAACAGATTTTAGCGATACCCCTGGGCCTCGCTATATTACGGAAGGTTTATATTCCGGTCAGCAATTTAGGGTTGAAATATTGTTCCCAAAACTGACTGAGGCTATTAATAATAACGAAAAATTAGTCGTAGATCTAGACGGTGCAGAAGGATATGGCACATCATTTCTAGAAGAATCTTTTGGTGGACTAATTAGAGATAACCACCTATCTTATGATGCCATCTTGAACCATTTAGAAATCATCTCTAATGAAGAACCATACCTAAAAGAAGATATTTTAGTTTATTTAAAGGCTGCAGCGAGTGATGTACAAGCACAACACTAAATATGCGACTATATTATCAATAATATTTGTACTTATTATTGCTCTTTTATTAGATGCTTTCATACTTAAAGATTTCCATTTTGAGTATGAAGGCAAGATTTCTATTACAGACATTATTGGCCTATTTGTAACAATCGTGTTGGCTTTATATATAGCTCATGTTGTTGAAGAAGGCCGGGAGAAGGAAAAAGCGATTGAATCAATCATTGGAGATATGATTCAATCGTTATTAGCAGAATGTGATGAAATTCAACACGCTGTATACGAAAATCATTTAAACTATTCGCAAGCATCATCCTTTTCAAAAAAAATTTACCAGACCTGCTTGAACATATCCAATATTATGCAACGAGCAAATTTTGTTTGCTGTGAAGCCGATCGCTTAATAAAAAAACTATCATCAGTTTCACCACTAAATAAATTATTAACCACAATCATGGATAAATCTGAAGATCCTTTGGATTACTTAGAAGTTTCAAATAGTATTATATGTGACATATCGCCGGTGAGAGTTAGTAAAATACAAAAAAAGATTGCATACATAAAAAGAGATTTATATTCGTTGTGGGCTGAAATAAATCTTCAATAAACATAAACTATCTCGCATTCAACATCCTAACAAACGCATCAGCTATATACCACATCATTACAGGCGGAATGGCATTACCTATTTGTTTATAGGACTTTGCCTCGGAAACATTTAACTTAAAAGAGTCTGGGAACGACTGGATTCTTGCCGCTTCACGAGGCGTAAATCTGCGATAAAGTTCCTTCTCGGCATCAACCATCAAAATCGGGTCTCGTGAATTCATACTGACTTTCGCCAAATGCGATGTCAGAGTTAGGCAAGGAGCGTCAAGACTTTGCCAAAGCCCTCTTTTCATATTGTTCTTCGCATTCTTAACACCCTGCACAGCTTTTTCTGAGAAGTAATACTTTTGCTCTTCGATATCCAATCTATCAATAACACGCTTCAATGGTACTGCTGATGCTTCTGTGCAGATCGGTGTAGGATATGTATAATGGCAGTCTATATCTTTACGTATGCCAACGATTATTACGCGCTCTCTGCGTTGTGGAATACCATACTCAACAGCTTTTACCAGTCGATATTGTACATTGTATCCACAACTTAAAAATTCGTTTGTGATTTTTTGAATGATTTGACCTTTTTGCAGAGTCAGTAATCCTTTTACGTTCTCACAGATAAAATACTTTGGTTGCTTCAGCTGAAGGAATCTCACAATCTCTTTATACAAATTAGCACGAGCATCATTCGTATCTTTAGTCGGATTAACAGTACTAAATGATTGACAAGGGAAACCTCCTATCATCATATCAACTTCGGGTATAGCTGCAAAATCGACTTTTGTAACATCTTCACATACTGCCGGATGCTTAAAATTGGCATTATAAGTTTCTACGGCATATTTATCATTATCAATCGCATACACAATATCAAAAGGCAATGATTTGTAGTATCGCCCAAGATATTTGAAACCACCTATCAATCCTAAATCAGAGCCTCCGCACCCACAAAACAGAGAGGCAACCTTTATCTTATTCGCCTGCATATCTATGTTCTAACACTTTATCATTGAAATTCATTTGATATGTAGTTGGATATACTTCTATCATATCTTTTGTGGCCAAATCATACGGATTCTTAATCCTAACAATCAATGTTTTGGCTTTTGTAAAATACACCCTATAGATGTTGTAATAATCCCTATATTGTTCGGCTGCGACCCACTCCTTTTGGGTAAGATTTAAAGAATCTGTCCAGAATTCGTCAAAAGAAGGTTCGGTAATGCGAGTCGTAGCCTTTACTTCAATGTATCGCGCAAATTCCGGTTTTGCCGGATTCTCATCTGCTTCGATTGAACTAATATCATATCCAAGTCCTTTTGTCTTACCTAACAATAGCACCTTATTAACCAGACGCGGTTTGTAATTGCCAACTCTTTCGCGCTCAAGATTATATACGAGAGTTTCTCCTCTATCACCTATATCGATTGTAGATGCTCCAACAGAACCTCTTTGTGCCAGTTGAGATTGTCTATCAGCAATTACAATATTCTCTTCGCTACTAAATGTAGTCGGGAGTGCAGCCAATTCCGAGTTGAGCCGACCATAATATTGTTCCCAATCTGCATAAAATTGGTTTCTATCATCAATTGATGACAAATCATAAGAATACACATCGAATTGGTTGGTATTGCAGCTTTTGATAAAAACCTGTATGGCTGCTGTTTCATCTTTATTTAGCCATATATAGTTTTTATCTGTACATACAATATTAGCCAACTCAAGTAAGTTGAACTGTTCCTTGATATGTTGCCAATCATGAGAACCAGATAATTTATCCTTAATGACATTATGCTGTCTATCGTATATGATTTGCGCATATACAGCAGAGATATCAACTTTACCCTGCAAAACATCTAAATTATTTAGCACATAATATCCAACCTCCTGTTTCGTCAAGAGTAACTTTTGAACTTGTAATTGCGCATAATAAAGTAGCGAAACAACATAGCAATATGGCTTGATGTTTATGCCGTTTGAAATATCTTGTAAAACATGATTTACTTTTTTAGTACCATTGGGGAACTGAAAATTTAGACACAGATTCCTGAAATATGCAGGGAAATCATTTGTGGAAAGCAAGAATGAGCATAGATCAGTCTCATAGACATATCCGTCTTGACCTGTTCTGTACAATGCCAACAATGTTCCGGCTATCTCCGTCAAATGATTTCTAACAGTCTTTCGATTACTATCGGGTAAACTATCATACTGTTCTGTTCCAAACAATGCTTTTGATAGAAAACGATTCCCTCTTTCATCAAATTCCGATTTAGAACAAGGACAGAATCTGTGAACCATATTCGCATACATTGGTAAAAGATCCTCCATTTCATTTTGGCTTTTACCGCGAATTATTGTGCAACGGTATTGATTGTCTGGATTGTAGCTCATATCTGTTCTTTTAATTTTTTTGCGATTTCCATAGCCATCAAAGGAGGAACAGCATTTCCGACCTGTTTTAACTGGCTGGTTTTTCCTCCCAGAAATACAAAGGAATCCGGAAATGATTGCAGGCGCGCACTCTCTCTGGTCGTAGGTACTCTATTGTATCTATAATGGAAGTGATGATTATGCCCGGTATCAATGGTAATGCTTGGCTTCTTACTATTTAAGCGTGTCCAGGCGATATGCACCTTTCTGGTATCTTGCAGTTCTTGGGGTAAATCTTTATAGTTACCACCATCTGGAACCATAGCAATAATTTGTGCCGTTCTTTCTGTGTGTATGGTCGCTTGATGATTATATAACTTACTGCTTCCGCGTCGAATATATCGTTGATATTCACTGTTAGGTGCAGATATATAATTCCCTCCGTCAGGAATACTATATTCCGGCAAATCCGATAATGCGGCTTCCGTTGTAACAGGTGGCTGAGCGTATGGCTCAGGGAAAGTATATGTGCCATTTCTCAAACCTACAAATACCGCTCTGCGTCGATTTTGAGGTACGCCATAATCAGAGGCAAGCAGAATTTTATAACTAACATTATATCCGAGTTCTCGAAAATCGGATAGTATAGATTCTTTCACAACACCATTGCCTATGGATAGAATGTTAGGTACATTCTCCATTACGAAAGCATCCGGCATAAAGCATCTCACAAACGCGACAAATGATTTATAAAGTTTGTTGCGTTCATCATCTATGATACGTTTGCCGGCTATTGAAAACCCTTGACACGGAGGCCCGCCGATTATAACACTGACTTTATCAATCGCATACTCCGCCTTTATTTTATATGGGTCTATTTTTGATAAGTCGGCGCATAGAGTTCTGGAACCCGGATTATTGTGTTTATACGTATCCAAGGCATCCTGCCAGTTATCAATCGCCAAAGTGGATTTATAACCAGCTAACTCAAATCCGAGAGATAGTCCTCCACACCCGGAGAACAAATCTATAAATGTATGTTTTGATTGCGGCATAGGCTATTGCTTTCAGAGCCTTTGCCGATATTCAGACAAGCAATAAAAAAGGGCGATGAACCATTCGTTAGATTGCTTATCTTCAATCCAAGGTACGGCCAAGCACCCAATACACTAGATAAGCACGAACGGTTCACGCCCCTTGGACGTGAACCTTCGCCACTTACTCCCGTGTATTCAAAAATTTGGCCGTTTTGGATCGAGGGAATAAGAGCTAAAAGCTCAATTTGTTACATTATTAACTCAATATCTGTTTCTTACATCAATATTATAGGTTTCACACTTCAAAGATAGATATTTTTTCCGTCATATAGACTATATTTCATCGAAATAGTCATCGAGTTCGTCCTGCAAGTCATCTATTCTGTCTTGCAGCTCGTCATACCTGT
>JAFLRS010000199.1 GCA_022511355.1 Alistipes sp. | reverse complement strand
GACCGTATAGATGATGCCGACATCGTGTTGATAAACACCTGTTCGATACGCGACAATGCCGAACAGCGCATTTGGGGACGGCTCGACGAGCTGCGCCGCATACGCAAGAAAAAACCGTCGCTGACCGTGGGCATCATCGGTTGCATGGCCGAGCGGTTGAAGGAGAAGCTTATCGAATCCGAATACGGAGTGGACATAGTTGCCGGACCCGATTCCTATCGCGATTTGCCGCGTTTGGTACGCGAAGCCGACGGCGGAGGAAAGGGTATAAACGTGCTTTTGTCGCGCGAGGAGACCTATGCCGAACTTTCGCCGGTCCGTCTGGACAAGAACGGCGTGAGCGGTTTCATCTCCATAATGCGCGGATGCAACAACTACTGTTCATACTGCGTAGTGCCGTACACCCGCGGCACCGAACGCAGCCGCGACCCTCAAACGATAGTGAAAGAGGCTAAAAATCTCTTCGAAAACGGCTATCGCGAGGTTACGCTGCTGGGTCAGAATGTGAATTCGTACCGTTTCGGCGATACCGATTTTCCGGCGCTCATGTCGGCCGTAGCCGACATATCGCCGCTGTTGCGCGTCAGGTTTGCGACCTCGCATCCCAAAGACATGAGCGACCGTCTGTTAGAGGTCATGGCTTCGCGTCCGAACATCTGCCGATGCATACATCTGCCCGCACAGTCGGGTTCTTCAGCGGTTTTGGAGCGCATGAATCGCAAATACACGCGCGAATGGTATCTGGGACGCATCGAAGCCATTCGCCGCTATATGCCCGATTGCGCCATAACCACCGACCTCATAGCGGGATTCTGCGGCGAGACCGAAGAAGAGCATCGGATGACGCTGTCGCTGATGCGCGAAGTGGGATATGAATTCGCATATATGTTCAAATATTCGGAACGTCCGGGCACATTCGCACAGCGTCATATGCCCGACGATATTCCCGAAGATGTGAAGACGTCACGTTTGTCTGAAATAATAGCTTTGCAGAACGAACTGTCGGCCGAGAGCAATCGCCGCGACGTAGGCAAGGTATTCGAGATATTGATAGAGGGCGTATCGAAACGCAGCGACAAACAGCTGTTCGGACGCACTTCGCAAAACAAGGTCGTGGTATTCGACCGCGGAGACTGCCGCATAGGCGAATATATCAAAGTGAAGATAAACAGCTGTTCCTCGGCGACGCTGCTGGGCGAACAGGTTTTCGAATGATAAAACGGAATATTAAAAAGAGAAGATAACTATTATGGGATTGCAATGCGGAATAGTAGGTTTGCCGAATGTGGGCAAATCGACGCTTTTCAACTGTTTGTCGAATGC
>JAFLRS010000198.1 GCA_022511355.1 Alistipes sp. | reverse complement strand
CTTCAGCGGGAAGAGTATTCATCTTCCAGTTTCCGGCAACGATTTTCTTTCTCATCTTGGGTTTTTTATTAAAGATTAAACTGTAAATTCCCGATATAACGAACACCGCACACAGTATGGCGATGAACGTGGTGCCGAACTCCTGCCATTCCGAATAGCTTTCGTCGGCCATGAATCCGCGAACCAGCGGCAGCACCACTATGTTCGGAACGCAGAAGGCCAGAGTCACATAGCCCGCCCACTGCCTGCGCGTCATCTTCGAGTAGAGCTGCAGGGCATAGAGGTAGAGCAGCGACACCAGAATCAGCGGACATATCACGAAGAAGAAACCTTCGCCTATCTTCTGATAGAGGCTCAGTATCATGAGCGTAATGGCCGCCGTACCTATAATCGCCAGCACGCCGTTGGGCACGGAGTATATTTTGCGTTTTTGTTCCATCGCCTACTGACCGCACCACTTTTTCACCTCCTCGGGCGACGGTGCCTTAAGTCCGAGTTTGTTTTTCTTGTTGAAGCCGCACAGGTCGTTGAAGAACTTTCCTGCCGACAGCTTTTTGAGCGACTCTACGGTGATGTAGCCCATCTTCTGAATGACGGGCACCCACTCTTCGGGCACACCGAGTTCGGTATATTTTTCGACGGGGTCGCTCACGGGTTTCTTTTCGGGGCGCATCGTGGGGAAGAACAGCACATCCTGAATCGAGGGGCGGTCGGTCATGAACATCGTAAGACGGTCGATGCCGATGCCCAGACCCGAACAGGTAGGCATTCCGTATTCGAGCGCACGCACGAAATCGTTGTCGATGAACATCGCTTCATCGTCGCCCTTTTCGCTCAGGCGCAGCTGTTCGCGGAAGCGTTCGGCCTGATCGATGGGGTCATTCAGTTCCGAATAGGCATTGGCCAGCTCCTTGCCGTTCACGAAGAGTTCGAAACGTTCGGTGAGTTCGGGGTTTTCGCGGTGACGCTTGCACAGAGGCGACATCTCGATGGGATAGTCGGTTATGAATGTGGGCTGCACGAGGTCGGCCTCGCAGAACTGTCCGAATATGGCATCGATAAGTTTGCCTTTGCCCATCGTTTCGTCGGTCTCGACTCCGAGCGATTTGCACGCTTCGCGCAGCTCCTCTTCGGAACGTCCCGTGATGTCGTAGCCGGTCTTCTCGCGAATGGCGTCGGTCATGGTCAGACGGCGGAACGGAGCCTTGAACGAAACGGCTTTGCCGTCGATGGTCAAATCGGCGGTACCGTTCACGGCTATGGCCACGCGTTCGAGCATCTGCTCGACGAACTCCATCATCCATATGTAGTCCTTGTATGCCACATA
>JAFLRS010000197.1 GCA_022511355.1 Alistipes sp. | reverse complement strand
CACGCTGTATGCGCTCCGAAATCACGATAGCATCCTCGAAGTTGTAACCCTTCCACGGCATGAAGGCCACCTTCAGGTTGCGGCCCAGAGCCAGCTCGCCGTTCTGAGTCGAGTAGCCTTCGGTCAGAATCTGACCCTTCGTCACCTTGTCGCCCGTCAGAACGGTCGGTTTCAGCGTAATCGACGTATTCTGATTGGTCTTGCGGTAACGCGGCAGCTCGTAGACCGTAATCTCCGGCGCGAACGAACATACGATTTCGTCGGGAGTGCGGTCATATCTGATTTTAATCTTCGTGGCATCCGCAAATACCACCTCGCCGTCGCCTTCGGCAACGATCTGGATACGGCTGTCCGAAATCATATCCTTCTCGATGCCCGTTCCCACGATAGGAGCCTCGCACGTAACCAGAGGCACTGCCTGACGCATCATGTTCGAACCCATAAGCGCACGGTTCGCGTCGTCGTGCTCGAGGAACGGAATCAGACTCGCCGCAATCGAAGCGATTTGGTTGGGAGCGACGTCCATCAGGTCCACCTGCTTGGCATTGACCACCGGGAAATCGGCACCCTCGCGCGCCTTGATGCGCTCCGGCTCGAGGAAATGGCCCTCATCATCCACCGGAACGTTCGACTGCGCAACCACCTTGCCCTCTTCCTCTTCGGCCGAGTAGTAGCGGATGTGCGAGTTGTCCATATCTATGACGCCGTCCTTTACCGAACGGTAGGGAGTCTCGATGAATCCCATGTCCGAAATCTTCGCATACACGCAGAGCGAAGAGATAAGACCGATATTGGGACCTTCAGGCGACTCGATAGGACACAGACGTCCGTAGTGTGTATAGTGTACGTCGCGCACCTCGAAACCTGCACGGTCGCGCGACAGACCGCCGGGACCCAACGCCGACAAACGACGTTTGTGGGTGATTTCGGCCAGCGGGTTTATCTGGTCCATGAACTGCGACAGCTGCGACGTGCCGAAGAAGGTGTTGATTACACCCGACAGCGTGCGTGCATTGATAAGGTCGATAGGCGTAAACACCTCATTGTCGCGCACATTCATGCGTTCGCGGATGGTTCTCGCCATGCGGACGAAGCCCATCGAGAACTGATTCGAAAGCTGTTCGCCGACAGTTCTCACGCGACGGTTCGACAGGTGGTCGATATCGTCCACATCGGCCTTCGAGTTGATGAGCTGAATGAGATACTTGATAATGGCGATAATATCTTCGCGGGTCAGCGTCCGGATTGCGGGGTCGATGTCCAGATCCAGTTTCTTGTTGATTCTGTAACGTCCCACGTCGCCCAAATCGTAACGCTTGTCCGAGAAGAACAGTTTCTCGATGACATCGC
>JAFLRS010000196.1 GCA_022511355.1 Alistipes sp. | reverse complement strand
AGAGCGCCGTTGGCCATAGCCGACTCGAAGCCCTTCTGTACGGCAGGGATATACTCCTTGGGAATGTTACCGCCCTTAACCTCATCGACGAACGTAAGTCCGACTTTACCCTCCTCGGCAGGACCGATTTCGAAGATAATGTCTGCGAACTTACCGCGACCGCCGGTCTGCTTCTTGAACACCTCGCGATGCTGAACCGTGGTGGTAAGAGCCTCCTTGTAATTAACCTGCGGAGCGCCCTGATTAATCTCCACTCCGAACTCGCGGCGCAGACGGTCTACGATAATGTCGAGGTGAAGCTCGCCCATACCGCTGATAATCGTCTGACCGGTCTCTTCGTCGGTGCGAACCGTGAAGGTCGGGTCCTCTTCAGCCAGCTTCGCCAGAGCGATGCCCAACTTGTCGAGGTCTTTCTGAGTCTTGGGCTCTACCGCCAGACCTATCACCGGTTCGGGGAAGGTCATCTGTTCGAGTACCAGAGGTGCGTTCTCGGCCGTAAGGGTGTCACCCGTATGAATCTCCTTGAAACCTACGGCTGCACAGATGTCGCCGGCACCGACACTCTCCATCGGGTTCTGCTTGTTGGCGTGCATCTGATAGATACGGCTGATGCGCTCGCGCTTGCCGCTGCGGGTGTTCATAACATAGGAACCTGCATCGAGCTTGCCCGAATATACGCGCACGAATGCCAGACGGCCTACGAACGGGTCGGTGGCAATCTTGAATGCAAGACCGCAGAAAGGCTCGTCCTCCGAAGCATGACGGGTTTCAACCTCGTCGGTCTTGGGATTCACGCCCTCTACTGCCGGAACGTCCATAGGCGACGGCAGGAATGCGATTACATAGTCGAGCAGCTTCTGCACGCCCTTGTTGTGGAACGACGAACCGCACATCATAGGCACGAGCGTCATGTTGATGGTAGCCGTGCGGATAGCGGCGATAAGTTCGTCGGGAGTAATCGAATCGGGATCCTCGAAGAACTTCTCCATCAGAGCGTCGTCGGTAGCAGCAACCTCCTCGATGAGTTTTGCACGCCACTCGGCAGCTTCAGCCTTCATGTTGTCGGGAATCTCGCGCAATTCGAAGTTGTCGCGAACCGTCTTGTCGTCGTAGTAGTAAATCGCATTATTATATATAAGGTCTATCAGACCCTCGAACTTGTCTTCGGCTCCGATAGGCAGCACGACCGGCAGAGCGGTCGCACCGAAATGCTCCTTAATCTGACTGCACACGGCGAGGAAATCGGCGCCCGTGCGGTCCATTTTGTTCACGTAACCGATACGGGGAACATTGTATTTGTCGGCCTGACGCCATACGGTCTCCGACTGAGGCTCGACACCGCCCACGGCGCAGAACGTAGCCACAGCACCGTCGAGTA
>JAFLRS010000195.1 GCA_022511355.1 Alistipes sp. | reverse complement strand
GGCCGCAGTACGGCAGAGACCGGCGGCACACGTCAGAAACAGGTCGCGACAGGCATCCCGTCACCATGGTCAAAGATATCGTGACGAAGAAGTTTTATTGCGAATGCAGATGCTGACCTATTCTGTTGCCATACGGACATTGGGGCTCGGGGGCGACATTTTCCGCCGCGAACTGGAGGAGATAGCCGCGCAGACGGTTCAGCCCGACCGTGTTTTGGTCTACATTGCCGAAGGGGCTCCGCTTCCCGAATACCGAATCGGGAAAGAGGAGTACGTATGGGTCGGACGGGGGATGATGTCGCAGCGGCTGCGGCGTTATGACGAAATCGGGAGCGACTGCATTCTGATGCTCGATGACGATGTGTCGCTGCAGCCTGACAGCGTTGCCGCAATGCTGACGGCTTTGGCTGAAAACGATGCCGATTGCGTGGGTGCCGACACGTTCGGAATGCACGAACGTCCGCTCGCAGCGAAGATTTATGCGGCCCTGACTAATTTCGTGTTTCCGCATTGCGATGACCGCTGGGCCTTCAAGATAAGACGAAACGGTTCGTTTTCCTACAATCGCAGTCCGAAAGCGGGATTTCTGCTCTCGCAGAGTTGTGCCGGCAATGCGATGCTGTGGCGCAAAAGCACTTACGACAAACTTCGTTTCGAGGACGAACTGTGGCTCGACGAGTTTGCTTTTGCATACGGCGATGATATGCTGGAGTCGTACAAAGTCCATAAAAACGGATTCCGGTTGGGAGTCGTTTATGATTCGGGCATCGTGCATCTCGATGCGAGGTCGGCGAGCGGCGGTTTCAGAAAGAGTCCCGAGTGGATTTATACACGCACGAAGGTCGGTTTTCTGATTTGGTGGAGGAGCTGCTACCGCACGGGCGGCAATACGGCGTGCGAACGGTTTGCCGCCGCATTTTCATTCTTTTGCAAATCGGCGTGGCAGCTGCTCGGAATCACGGCGGTTTCGCTGTCGGGATTCTCTTTCGGCATGGTTGTTTCGTATCTGAAAGGATTGAGAGACGGCCGCAGATATGCCCGTTTGGACGGGTTCGGCAACTCGGGACCCTATATTATATGACGCTTACGGTTTTCACTCCCACATACAATCGTGCGCATACGCTGACGAGGCTCTATGAGAGTCTGTGCCGCCAAACCTGCATGGATTTTGAGTGGCTTGTCATCGACGACGGTTCCACTGACGGCACCCGTTCGTTGGTGGAGGGTTTCATCAGTGAGGGAAGAGTGCCTGTCAGGTACATCCGCAAGGAGAACGGAGGACTGTATACCGGTTACAACACGGCCTATGCCGAGATTGAAACCGAACTTAATGTCTGCATCGACAGCGACGACTATATGCCCGACAATGCCGTGGAGTTGATTGTCG
>JAFLRS010000194.1 GCA_022511355.1 Alistipes sp. | reverse complement strand
TCTATATGTTCGTATTCGGAGGTCTTGCCGGGCTCTCCACCGACGGAGTCCCGCAGCCGCTGTTCTATATGTCCGGAGTTGTGCTGTGGGGGTATTTCAGCAGTTCGTTTCTGCTCTGCACCAATGTATTCGTGAGTAATGCGGCTGTCTTCGGCAAAGTGTATTTCCCGAGACTGATAGTTCCGCTTGCGGCCGTGACGTCTAATCTGATAAAAATGGGAATCCAGTTGCTGCTTTTCGTGGCAATGTATATTGTGTACTGGCTGATAGGCGCTCCGTTGCAAGTCAAAGCCGCCCTTTTTCTGTTCCCCGTGCTTATGGTCATGCTCGCATTTCACGCTGTGTCATGGGGGTTGATAGTTTCTTCGCTGACCTCAAAATACAGAGACCTTACACTGTTGGTGGGATTTGTCGTGCAGTTGTATATGTATGCCACCCCCGTGGTCTATCCGCTCAGCGCAATGCCTGAGAAATACAAGCCGCTTATGGAACTAAATCCGCTCACGCCTATATTCGAAGCATTCAAATACGGATGTATGAGCTGCGGAGCACTCGACTGGGGCGGTCTGCTTTACAGTTTCGTTTTCATGGTTGCAGCCCTTTTCTTTTCGGTAATAATTTTCAACCGCGTGGAACGCAATTTTATGGACACCGTCTGATATGGGAGATACGATACTCAAATTCGAAAACGTAGGCAAGCTCTATGTGCTCGGACAGGTGGGCTCCGGAACATTGTCGCGCGACCTGACGCGATGGTGGAAGACCTCTGTGTTGGGGCAGGAAGACCCGTATCTGACAATCGGCGAGACGAACGACCGGAGCATAAGAAGCGCGTCGAATTGCGTGTGGGCATTGAAAGAGATATCGTTCGATGTCAGGCAGGGCGAGGTCGTCGGCATCATCGGCAAAAATGGAGCCGGAAAGTCGACGCTCCTGAAGTTGCTCTCGCGCATCACGTCGCCCACCACCGGCGAAATCCGTGCCAAAGGACGCATCGCCTCATTGCTGGAGGTGGGAACCGGTTTTCACGGCGACCTTACGGGGCGGGACAATATCTACATGAATGGCTCCATTATGGGCATGGCCCGCAGCGAGATCACGCGCAAGCTGGATGAAATCGTCGACTTCGCCGGCGTGGAGCGATATATCGACACACCCGTGAAACGCTACTCGAGCGGAATGTTCGTGCGACTGGGTTTTGCCATCGCGGCGTTTCTCGAACCGGAGATTCTGGTTGTTGACGAGGTGCTGGCCGTGGGTGATGCCGAATTTCAGCGCAAGGCCATAGGCAAGATGCAGGACGTGTCGCACGGCGAAGGGCGCACGGTGCTCTTCGTGAGCCACAACATGGCGGCTGTGAAGAGTCTCTGCACGCGCGGAATTGTCCTCGAAAACGGATTGATGACCTTCG
>JAFLRS010000193.1 GCA_022511355.1 Alistipes sp. | reverse complement strand
TGTGGGAGCTGAGGGATTCGAACCCCCGACCCTCTGCTTGTAAGGCAGAATTTGGCTGTTTTTAGGGGTTTCAGTCGTCTTCACTAATTGCGTTAAATTGCTGTTTTCCAGCGGTTAATAAAAATTTTTATTTCACCGAATTTTTGCATATTTCATTCGTTTTTGTAACTTTGTGTCGAAATTGTGTACCGGCGAATTTTCCATTTCGACACAGATTTCGACACAAAAACTGGCGTTACAGCGCACTCCAACGAGGATGTTGCCGCCGATTGGGGAGAGGTCATTTGCTCCGAAATTGCGAGTTGTGTACCGAAAATCCCGATTTTGACGCAAATATAGTAAAAATTACCGATATGAACTACTCGAAAGACGGCATTACAGTCGCCACAACCATCGACACAAGCCACCCAAAATTGGACGGTACATACCCTGTAAAAGTGAGAGTTACATACGCCCGTCAGCGTCGCTACTACCCGACGGGAAAAGACCTCACCCTCGACCAGTGGAACAACCTCTCGACGGCAAAGGGGCAGAGGGTCGCCGCTGTGCGCAAAGATATCGAGAACAGTTACAACATCGTCCGCACGACGGTCGAGGAGTTGGCATCGGCGGGCGAGTTCTCGTTGGATGCGCTCAACAACCGGTTGAAGCGGGCGACGGGCGATACGGTCAATACCGCCTTTCGTGCCAAAATCGAGGCTCTGCGCCAGAGCGGTCGCGTCGGCAATATGATTGTTTACGACAACGTGCTGAAAGGGGTCGAGCGGTTTGCGGGCAGCACGATCTATTTCGACTCGGTGACGGTCAGCTGGCTGAAACGCTACGAAGAGTTCCTGCGCGACGAGGACAAGACGCAGACCACCATCGCCATCCATCTGCGCACCGTGCGGGCCATTATGAACGATGCGCGGCAGGCGGGAATGATTAAGGAGGCGCAGTACCCGTTCGGGCGTGGTCGTTACGAAATCCAGTCGGGCGAAGGGCGCAAGATGGCACTTACATTCGAACAGATAGGTCGCATCGCCAACTACGACGACGGCACCGCAGCAACCGCCAAATACCGCGACTATTGGCTGTTCCTATACCTATGTAACGGCATCAATGTCGCCGACTTCGTAAAGCTGCGCTATCGGGACATCGTGAACGGCGAAATCTGTTTTGTCCGCCAGAAGACCGAACGCACGACCAAGACCCGCAAGGAGATTCGCGTCATCGTCACGGAGCGTATGCAGGAGGTCATCGACCGGCACGGCAATCCTCCGCGTCCCGATGCCTTTATCTTCCCCGTGCTGAACGGTCTGGAAACTCCGCTGGAACAGAAGCACAAGACGCAGTACCTCACCCGCGCCATCAACAAGCGTATGGGGCAGGTCGGCAAAGAGTTGGGCATCGGCAATATCTCGACCTACACGGCGCGGCA
>JAFLRS010000192.1 GCA_022511355.1 Alistipes sp. | reverse complement strand
ATAGTCATGGACGGCGTCGGATTCTCCAAAACCGGTCTCGGCGACGCTGTCACACTTGCTAATACACCCGTTCTCGACAAGCTCCTTAAAGAGCGTCCGAACACCCGTCTGAAGGCACACGGCGGCGCTGTCGGACTTCCTTCGGACGACGACATGGGCAACTCCGAGGTAGGTCACAACGCCCTCGGCTGCGGACAGATCTACTCGCAGGGCGCAAAACTCGTCAACGAATCCATCGAGAGCGGCAAAATGTTCGCATCCGAGACATGGAACAAGCTCGTCGACAACTGCAAGTCAAACGATTCGACGATGCACTTCATCGGCCTCCTCTCGGACGGCAACGTCCACTCGAACATCAGCCACTTAAAGCAGATGATAATCAAGGCAAAGGAAACCGGCGTCCGCCGCGTTCGCTGCCATGTTCTTCTGGACGGTCGCGACGTTCCTGCAACATCTGCCCTGCAGTATGTAGATGAGCTCGAGACCCTGCTTGCGTCTCTCAATGATGCCAACTTTGATGGCAAAATTGCCTCCGGCGGCGGCAGAATGAAGGTCACTATGGACAGATATCAGGCCGATTGGAACATGGTCAAGATAGGTTGGGACACTCATGTCCACGGCATCGGCAGACAGTTTGCGACTGCAACCGAGGCCATCGAGACCTACCGCAAGGAGCTCGATGTCATCGATCAGGATCTTCCCGCATTCGTCATCGCCAAGGACGGCGAGCCTGTCGGCAAAATTATGAACGGCGACAGCGTCATCCTCTATAACTTCCGCGGCGACCGCGCTATCGAGCTCTCGATGGCGTTCGATCAGCCCGATTTTTCGGAGTTCGACAGGGGAGACATGCCGAAGGTCATCTACGCAGGTATGCTCCAATACGACGGCGACCTCAAGCTCCCGACCAACTATCTTGTCGCACCGCCTGAGATCAAGAACACCCTTTCCGAGCTGCTTGTCTCCCACGGCCTTAGGCAGTATGCCGTTTCCGAAACGCAGAAATACGGACACGTCACATACTTCTGGAACGGCAACCGCTCCGGCAAGTTCTCCGAGGAGCTCGAGACCTATAAAGAGATCCCGTCTGACAACGTAAGCTTTGACGAGCGTCCCTGGATGAAGTCTGCCGAGATAACCGACGACGTCATCGCGGCGCTCGAGAGCGGCAAATATGATTTCATCCGCTGCAACTTCCCGAACGGCGACATGGTCGGTCACACCGGCAACCTCGACGCTACCATCACTGGCGTTGAGGCGGTAGATCTCGGTTTGGCCCGAATCCTCAAGGTTGCCGATACCGTCGGCGCAACTGTTCTTATCACCGCAGACCACGGCAACGCAGACGAAATGCTCGAAAAGAACAAGAAGGGAGCCGTTCAGGTTCGCACCGCGCATTCTCTGAACCCCGTTCCGTTCATCATCTACGATAACGA
>JAFLRS010000191.1 GCA_022511355.1 Alistipes sp. | reverse complement strand
GCAAGTTCTTCGAGGAGAATACGCTGCTGAATCAGGCTTTGGTAGGCGAGAAGATTTCGATTCGCGAGTACATCGCGACGAATGCCGACAAAGAGGCTACCATCGTGGCTTACAAACGTTTCGCTCTGGAGTCGTAATCGATTCCCGCAGGCGTAACAAAAAAGAAGAGTCCGCAAGGGCTCTTCTTTTTTGTTGTTAGGTGCAGCTTCGGCAGCGGGTTAATCCGGCGTATATCCCGAATCGGCAAGCAGATTGCTGCTGTTGGCGGCCGCTACGGCAAGTTGGTCGCAGCGGTTGTTCTCGACGGTCGAGGCGTGCCCCTTTACCCATACGAAACGGACCTTGTGCCGTCGGTATATGCGCAGAAATCGCTGCCAGAGGTCCGGATTTTTCTTATTCTGAAAGTTTTTCTTCTCCCAACCGAATACCCAGCCGAGGTTTACGGCATCGACCACATATTTCGAGTCGGAGTAGAGTGTGACATTGCATCCGTCGAATCGCAGTGTTTCCAGAGCCACGCATACGGCCATAAGCTCCATGCGGTTGTTGGTTGTCAGTCGGAATCCTTGCGAGAGTTCTTTGCGATGCGGTCCCGAGAGCAGTACGATTCCGTAACCGCCTGCTCCCGGATTACCCAAAGCCGAACCGTCGGTGTATATTGTCACATCCGCCACGTGCCTAATGTTTGAGAGCCGCGAGTTGTTCCTTGATAGCGGCTATTTTCGCTTCGGCATCGGCCTGTTTTGCGCGTTCGTTGGCCACGACTTTTTCGGGAGCCGAGGATACGAACCGTTCGTTCGACAGTTTGCGCATAACGCTTTGGAGGAAGCCTTCGTAGTAGGCGAGGTCTTTGGTAAGGGTCGCTATTTCGGCTTCGGCATCGAGCAGACCGCCCATAGGAACGAAATACTGGGTGGTTTTGACGATGAAACCGGCATCAGCGGCATCCTTTTCCGTGACGAACAGAATCTCGTCGAGATTGCCCGATTTCATGATGACGGGTGCATATTCGGCGGGATAGTTGTCGTCGGCAATCACCTTGAGAGTAAGGCTCTCTTTTTGGGGTATGTTTTTCTGTTTGCGCAGATTTCGGATTGCGGATACAGCCTCCTGAGCAAGCTCGAATCGGGCGAGCAGTTTTTCGTCTGCCGGTTCCGTTGCGGGCATTTGGGCCACCATGATGGATTCACCCTCTGCGCGCGGTGCCAGATCCTGCCAAATTTCCTCGGTGACGAAGGGCATGAAGGGATGCAGAGCAAGCATCAGTTTCTCAAAAAATCCCTTGGTCGCGGCGAGTGTTGCGGGGTCGGTCGGCTGTCCGTATGCGGGTTTTACTATTTCGAGGTAACGTCCGCTGAAATCGTCCCAGAAGAGTTTGTAGAGCTTCATGAGAGCATCCGATATGCGATAGGCTGCGAAGTCGGCTTCGACCTCTGTCATTACGGCATTGAATCTGTTGCGGAACCACTCT
>JAFLRS010000190.1 GCA_022511355.1 Alistipes sp. | reverse complement strand
ACCGCTCGGCCGACCCCGCCAAGCTCGATTTCGACTTCAACCACCTCTATTTCGATCAAATACCGAATCCGGGCTATCCTGACTTTGTCGGTGAGTATAATGCAGATAACTTCTCGGGTTCCCGCATCATCGTCGGCGGACACACGACGGAGCCTGTCAAAGAGGGTACGGGGACGAATACGGCGGCCATGATCGCCCGGCTCAACCTGGATGACCCCCAGCATCCCTCGATCGATTACAGCGTCGTGTATACGGGCGCGAAGCTGCTCGACAAGAACGGCAAATCGCTCGGCAATGAGGATGCCGGCGATGTGAATTGCTTCGTCCGCAAGTACAACCACTACTATCTGGCTACCCGCAAAGGTATCGCCGTGCTGAAAGCGTCGCAGGATCATCTGTTTGAGCCCGAGCTCGACGGAAACGGACAGATCTATTTCCTGAAGACCCCCGGGTCGGCGAAATACATGAGTCAGCCGACCGTTACCTCCTACCTCGACATTTTGTTCTTGAACAACGATACGCCCGAGGACGGGTTGAGCAAAGAGACCGCCAGTCCGGCAACGGTGGCCGAAATCGCGCTTGATACGAGAGACGGAAAAGACCTCGTTTATACGTTCCCCAATGTGGCGGATTTCTCCTGGGCGCTGAGCACTCCCAATAGCATACGCAAGGACAAGTTCGCCTCCGTTTCGCCCGTGGACGGTAAGAATATGTTGGTAACCAGCAGTTATAACACATCGGCCATTTATGCTTGTCTGGGTAAAAACGGTTTGTATGTGTTTGATGACACGTATGGTTATAAACATGACAAAATTTTGAAATTCAGCGATACGGAAGATGGCTCCCGTCCCGTGAACGGCCTCTTTGCAGAGGACTGGGATTCGGTGAATGGTCGTCATGCCACCGACGGATTTATCTATGTGGCCAATGGCGCCTGTCTGACGATCCTCGATGCCCTGACGCTGGAAACGGTCGCCCATTACAGCGCCTTCGAGGAGGGCAAGGAGATCTCGGCCAACTTCGTGCATGTGGTTCGGACGGACGAGGCGACGAACGGGTCGGCGCCCGACCGCATCATTACGGTCGCTTACGGTCAGGCCGGCGTGAAAGTCTTCAAGTTCGTGCCCCCTACGAGATTCTGACCGAATACCGGTAAACAAAAAAAAGAGCCTCGCGAAAGGCTCTTTTTTTTGTGGCCGAAAGGAGAACACCTTATAAATAATTTTTCTAACTTTGTCTCGTGGGGTGTGCCCTCCGGCCGATGCGGCCGGGTCGGCATCCACAAACAGCTAAATGTCAATCGCTATGAAAAAGAACCTGTTCAAGACGAAGGTGCTGGGCATCGCATTCGTTGCAGCCGCGCTGGCGCTGGCCGCGTGCTCGGAGGACAAAACGACAGCGGAGGAAGACGTCATCACCCCTCCCCAGGAGGAGGTCGAGACGCCGGCTGAACCGACGCTCTACACGGCTCCGCTTG
>JAFLRS010000019.1 GCA_022511355.1 Alistipes sp. | reverse complement strand
TTATTTTTCACAAACAAACAACACTCGACGGGACATCGCCGAGTGTTGAATATAACAAAGATAACTACAAACCTATTTGTTGCCGTAGTCGCGTTCGCCGAAGATGAAAGAGCCGACACGCACCATCGTCGAGCCGCACTCGACCGCGAGAGGGTAGTCGTCCGACATCCCCATCGAAAGAGTATCGAATTTGTCGTCGAAAAAGGCGGCAAATTCTTTTTTGTATGCAGCCAAACGTTCGAAATCCCGGCGTATGACCGCTTCGTCGTCGGTATTGGTGGCGATTCCCATAATGCCGCGTATGCGGATATGCGGCATGGCCGTCAATGCCCCGCTCGCAAGATAGTCGCGAAGCTCGTCGGGCTCCCATCCCGATTTGGTATCTTCATCAGCCACATGAATCTCCAACAGACAGTCGATTACACGATTGCATTTGGCCGCTTCGCGCTCTATCGTCTCCAGCAGACGGCCGCTGTCGGCAGAGTGTATCAGCGATACGAACGGAGCTATATATTTGACCTTGTTGGTCTGAAGATGTCCTATCATGTGCCACTCTATATCTTCGGGCAGAATCTCGTATTTCGCCTTAAGCTCCTGCGGGCGACTCTCGCCGAAAATTCGCTGACCGGCAGCATACGCTTCGGCTATCAGTTCCGCCGAATGGGTTTTCGAAACCGCCACAAGCGTCACTCCCTGCGGCAGCGATTCACGCACTCTCGACAATCGGTTTTCTATCGACATTTTACTCTTCGTTGTTAATAGTTTACAAATATAGACTTTTTTTGGTACGAAAATACTATCTTTGCAAAACGAGTGAACATTAAAACCTGTAAAATAACATGAAAAGACTCTTTCTGACATTGACAATGGCGGCCGGAGCATGGTCGGCTCTGGCCTGCACCAACTTCATAGTCACCAAAGGAGCCTCGACGGACGGCTCGATAATGGTGAGTTATGCCGCCGATTCGCATCAGCTTTACGGATGCCTGTACAAGCACACGCCGGCAACCCGGGCAGCCAAAATGCTCTCCGTATACGAATGGGACACCGGCACCTATCTCGGACAAATCGAACAGGCCCCACAAACCTACGCCACCATCGGCAACATGAACGAACATTCGCTCATCATTGCCGAAACCACCTACGGCGGCCGTCACGAATTGGCCGAAGCCAACGGCATAATGGATTACGGTTCGCTCATTTACATCGCATTGCAGCGAGCTAAAACCGCACGTGAGGCAATCGCCGTAATCGCCGAATTGGCAGACAAATACGGTTACGCCTCGAGCGGCGAATCGTTCTCGATAGCCGACCGCGACGAGGCATGGATAATGGAACTTATCGGCAAGGGCAGCTATGGCAAAGGCATAGTGTGGGTTGCCCGCCGCATACCCGACGGATATGTATCGGGACACGCCAATCAGGCCCGAATCACCACCTTCCCGAAGAACGACCCCGAAAACTGCCTCTATTCCGAGGATGTAATTTCGTTCGCCCGCGAACGCGGATACTTTTCGGGCAGCGATGACGAATTCAGCTTCTGCGACGCCTATGCTCCGCTCGATTTCTCGGCCTTGCGGGCTTGCGAAGCGCGCGTATGGGCATTCTTCCGCACCGTAGCCGACGACATGGACAAATATGTGGACTATGCCATGGGGCACAATCCTTCGAACCGTATGCCTTTGTGGGTAAAGCCCGCCGAAAAGGTGTCGCCCAAAACGGTTTTCGATGCCATGCGCGACCACTACGAAGGCACACCCATGGATATGACCACCGATATAGGAGCAGGCGGCAGCCGGTGTCCTTATCGCTGGCGTCCGATGGGATTCGAGGTCGATGGCGTGGAGTATATAAACGAACGCGCGACCGCCACGCAGCAGACCGGTTTTTGGTTCGTGGCTCAGGCCCGTCCGCAGCTGCCGGCAGATATGGGTATTTTGTGGTTCGGCGTGGATGATGCCGCAACCTCCTGTCTTACACCCGTTTACTGCTCGGCGACAGCCGTCCCCGAATGTCTGGACGAGAACAACGGTTCGATGTTGAAATATTCGCCCACATCGGCTTTCTGGATGTTCAACCGCGTCACCAACTTCGCATATCTCTACTACGACCGCGTGGCTCCGGCAATCCGCAAGGTTACCGATGAGTGGGAGAACGGAAAACTCGAAGAGGTAAAGCGAATCGACGCTCAGGCTCTGGCATCGTCGCCCAAACAGCGCACCAAACTGCTTACGAAATACTCGGTCGGTACGGCACAGGCTTTGTTCGACAAATGGACCGAACTTGACCGTTATCTGTTGGTAAAGTTCGTGGACGGCAATGTAAAGGCCGAGAACGAGCATGGATTTATCGACAACGGCACGGGCAAGGATATTCCCGACCAAATCGGATACCCGGGCTACAGCGACAAATGGAAGCGTGCCGTGGCTGCCGACAATGGCGAAATTCTTAAAGTTGTAAAATAATGAAGTACGACATCATCATCATAGGCAGCGGTCCGGGCGGATATGTAGCCGCAATCCGTGCCGCACAGCTCGGCCGCAAGGTCGCTTTGGTCGAAAAGGCCGAGGCAGGCGGCGTATGTCTCAACTGGGGATGTATTCCGACGAAGGCTCTGCTCAAGAGCGCACAGGTATATCATTACTGCAAAAATGCCGGCAATTACGGCATAGAGCTGCAGGGCGAAATCAAGCCCGACATGGAGAAGATAGTTGCGCGTTCGCGTGCGGTTGCCGAGACCATGAGCAAGGGGGTGAATTTCCTGCTCAAGAAGAATAACATCGAGTTGATAGCGGGCCACGGCCGTCTGACCGCCGACCGCAAAGTGGAGGTAAACGGCACGATATACGAGGCCGATGCCATAATTCTCGCCACGGGAGCTCGTCCGCGAGTGATGGATTTCATGCCCGCAGACGGAAAACACATCATAACTTCGCGCGAAGCCCTCACATTGAGCCGTCTGCCCGAGGATATGATTGTAGTCGGTTCCGGAGCCATCGGCAGCGAGTTTGCGACTCTCTATGCTTCGTTAGGCGTAAAGGTTACCATCGTGGAGTATATGCCGCAGCTGATGCCGCTCGAGGACGAGGAGGTGGCCAAAACCATGGAACGCTGTTTCCGCAAGATGCGCATCGATGTGCGCACCTCGACAACGGTAAAACGCGTAACCGTGGAGGATGGACGCTGCAACGTGGAGATAGAAGGTAAAAAAGGGGCGGAGACCATCACTGCAGAGGTGGTATTGTCGTCGGTCGGAATCAAGTCGAACATCGAGGATTTGGGACTCGAAGAGGCCGGCGTGCATATCGAGCGCGACAAGGTGACAGTAGATGAGTTCTATCGCACCTCGGTCGAAGGCATCTATGCCATAGGCGACATCATAGCCACGCCGGCACTTGCGCACGTCGCTTCGGCGGAGGCTGTTTGCTGCGTCGAAAAGTTGTGCGGGCTCTCTCCGAAACCGCTCGACTACTCCACAATTCCGTCATGCGTATTTTCATCGCCCGAGGTGGCCTCGGTAGGCATTACGGAGCAGGCTCTCAAGGCCAAAGGCGAGGAGTACAAAGTCGGCCGCTATCCGTTTACGGCATCGGGCAAGGCTGCCGCATCGGGGGACCGTGACGGCTTTGCCAAGTTGATTTTCGACAAGGATGACAAACTTATAGGCGCGCATCTTGTAGGAGCCAACGTCACGGAGATGATAGGGGAGCCGACTTTGGCCAAGATGCTCGGAGCGACGGCTCACGACATAGCAAAGACCATCCACTCGCACCCCACGATGCACGAAGGTCTGATGGAGGCTTCGGAGGCCGCATTGGGTGCCGCGATTCACCTGTAAAACAGCAATATAGCTACATACGAAGAATCCCGACCTTTAGAGTCGGGATTCTTTTTCTATTCCGCACTTCGTCTGAATACGGTTTCGGGATACTCGACATCCCACAGAAACAATCCCCGAGCTGGCGCTCCGCCGCTCGAACGCGACAAATCGCGGCTTGCCACTATATTCTCGAACTCTTCGGGAGTATAACGTCCGCGCCCCACATCGACCAGCGTGCCGACAATCGCCCGCACCATATTGCGCAAAAATCTGTCGGCGCGTATCGCAAAGCAGAGCATATCGCCGTTTGCGCTCCATTCGGCGCGCACGATGCGGCATATATTGGTTTTGTTATTGGAGTTGAGTTTGGCGAACGATGTAAAATCATCGTATCGCAGCAGCGATGCCGCAGCACGGTTCATGGCCTCAATATCGAGCGGCGCATTGTAGTGCCAGCTCGAACCGCGCACAAAGGGATTCTTGCTTTGAGAGATGAAATAGCGGTATTCGCGTGCGACGGCATCGAATCGTGCATGTGCTTCGGCCGAGACCTCCGAGATGCTCATAATCGCTATATCGGCCGGCAGAATGAGATTGAGTTTATATACTAATTGCGCGCAGTCGGCAACGGGGGCGTCGGTATCGAAATGCATCACGTAATAGGCTGCATTCACGCCCGTATCGGTACGACCCGCTCCGACCGTAGCCACTTCGGTACGCAGCAGGGTGGAGAGTGCCCGTTCGAGGGTCTGCTGCACCGAAGGCGCTTCGTTCTGCCGCTGCCAGCCGCAATAGGCCGAGCCGTCGTATCTCAATTCGGCGAAATATCTCATAGCAATCGTAAAGGTAGTTATTTTTTCCTATTTTTCAACATACGGCTGGATAAATTTTGAACTTCGCCGACGTTGTGTTATATTTGCAGGATAACTATTCGCAAAAGAAAATCATGAAAGCAGCAATCATAGGCTACGGAAAAATGGGACGCGAAATCGAACGCATCCTCATCGAACGCGGACACTCCGCAGAGTTGATAATCGACATGGACAATGCCGGCGACCTCAATGCCGAAAATCTGAAAAATATCGACGTGGCGATAGAGTTCACCACCCCCGCAACCGCATACGGAAACATCATCAGATGTTTGGAGTGCGGAACGGCCGTCGTGAGCGGAACGACCGGATGGACCGACCGTCTCGAGGAGGTGAAATCGCTATGCGGGCAGCGCGGAGGCGCGATGTTCTACGCATCGAACTACTCGCTCGGCGTCAATCTGATGTTCCGTCTGAACCGTCGTTTGGCCGAACTGATGAACCCGCTGCCGCAGTACGACGTGCGCATCGAGGAGGTTCACCACATTCAGAAGAAAGATGCCCCCAGCGGCACGGCCATAACCCTTGCCGACGAAATCATAGAACGTCTCGACCGCAAATCGGGATGGAGTCTCGGCGAGGCGGGCGAGAGCGACAAGATAGCTATAACCTCGGTACGCGAAGGCATGGTGCCGGGGATACACACCGTAAGCTACGAATCGGAAGTCGATTTGCTCGAGCTTAAACACACCATCAAGAATCGTCGCACGCTCGCACTCGGAGCCGTCATCGCGGCCGAATTTTTGTGCGGCAAGCAGGGATTCTTCACCATGGACGATTTGCTCGGATAAAATCAGACGCAAAGAGATGAAAACGATAAAAAACAACCGCATATTCGCCATACTGGCCGACAAATGGGTAAAATTTTCGATAGCGGCAGTCCTCTACATTCTCCTGTGTGTAGTTTGGACCGGAAATCCGTGGATGCTGCTCGGCCTGCCCATAATCTACGACATATATATATCGAAACTTTTTTACCGCTACGTGTGGTGTCACAACGACCGTCTGCGCAGCCGCAGCAAACTCTACAATTCGATATACGAATGGGTGAGCGCCATAGTGTTCGCCGTGGTCGCAGCCACGCTCATACATCTGTTCGTTTTCCAGCTGTACGTGATACCCACCTCCTCGATGGAGAAGAGTCTGCTCATAGGCGACTACCTCTATGTAAGCAAAGTGGCCTACGGACCTCAAGTGCCCAATACGCCGCTCTCATTCCCTTTCGTACACCACACCATGCCCGGTTCCGAGACCAAAAAATCGTTTTCGGAACGCATCAAATGGGGTTATCATCGTCTGAAGGGATTCGGGCAGGTACAACGCAATGATGCCGTAGTCTTCAACTTTCCGGCCGGAGACACCGTTTTGTTGGAGAATCAGGCAGTTACATATTACGATGTTCTGCGCGATTTTCAGTCCCGATACGGCAAGACGGAAGGCCGCCGCAAACTGAACGAAACCTACACCGTAATCTCGCGGCCGGTAGACAAGCGCGAAAACTACATAAAACGCTGCATCGGCATTCCGGGCGACACGGTAACGATAATCGACTCAGAGGTGTTTATAAACGGACAGCCGCAAATCGATTTGCCCGAAAAGCAGCAGTTATATTTCGTACAGACATCCTCGCCGCTCAGCCAGTATGCAATAGAGAGGACCGGTTCCACCGAATGGAACAAGGTCAACGAAGTGTTCTACACCATGACGCTCACCCGCGAGGGAGCAGAAAAGGTGAAGTCGATGGCCAACGTGATGAGCATCGCGCCCTACATCGCGCGCAATGCCGCAGAGGTCGATGTATTTCCTCATGACGAACGCTATCCGTGGACGCAGGACAACTTCGGACCGCTGTGGATTCCGGCCAAAGGGGTCACGATAGAACTGACGACCGGGAATCTGCCTCTTTACGAGCGCATAATAACCGCATACGAAGGTCACTCGCTCAAGACCGAAGGCGAGGATATATACATCGACGGGGAGAAGGCCGACAGCTACACCTTCGCCATGGATTATTACTGGATGATGGGCGACAATCGCCACAATTCGGCCGACTCGCGATTCTGGGGATTCGTACCCGAAGATCATATCGTCGGCAAGGCTTCGCGCATATGGTTCTCGCGCGACCGTCAGAACGGCGGCATCCGCTGGAACAGAATATTCCGCAAAGTGAAATAACCTAATCATGCAGCACGAAACCGACGATCTCTACCTTACGCTCGAAGCCGATGCGGAGGCCGTATTCAAGGAGAAGAGCAGCAAATTCCTTGCATACGCCTGTCCGGTCGGGAGCGAAGAGCGCATACGCGAGATTCTCGATTCGCTGCACAAGCGTTATTACGATGCCACGCATCACTGTTACGCATGGCGGCTCGGAGCGCATGGAGAGCAGTTCCGCGCCAACGATGACGGCGAACCTTCGGGCACGGCGGGCAAACCGATACTCGGACAGATGCTCTCGTACAACATTACGAACTGTCTGATAGTGGTCGTTCGCTACTTCGGCGGCACGAAGCTCGGAGTATCGGGACTCATATCGGCATATCGCGAATCGGCACGTGCGGCAATAGAGGCGGGACGAATCATTGAAAAAACGGTGGACCGCACAATCGGAGTATTATTCCCCTACATCGCCATGAACGATGTAATGCGGATAATAAAGGAGGAGCAGCCGGCGATACTCTCGCAGTCGTTCGACAATCTGTGTTCGATGCGGCTGTCGATGAGGGCAAGCCGCGCCGGTGCGCTTGTCGAAAAACTGAAAAAAACCGAAGGCGTAACCGTCGAGACGGACGACTGACACAAACTGTTGAAAATTGAAAAAAGAGCAATACATACATATTCGCGGCGCAAGGGTTCACAACCTCAAAAACATCGACCTCGACATCCCGCACAATGCACTCGTAGTGGTTACCGGTCTGTCGGGTTCGGGAAAATCGACGCTCGCATTCGACACTATATTCGCCGAAGGACAACGCCGTTATGTGGAGAGTCTTTCGGCCTATGCACGCCAGTTTCTGGGCCGAATCAACAAACCCGATGTCGATTTGATTACCGGCATCGCTCCGGCAATAGCCATCGAGCAGAAGGTAAACACACGGAATCCGCGTTCCACGGTAGGCACGACCACCGAAATATACGACTATCTGAAACTGCTTTTCGCGCGCATCGGCAAGACCTATTCGCCAGTTTCGGGACGCGAGGTCAAATGTTACGATGTGGATGACGTAGCCGAATACGTACTGTCGCAGCCCGAAGGCACCCGCGTTATGATTGCCGCACCGGCCGATGCCGACAGAGGCCGGCTGGTGGAGAAGCTTCTGCAATTCGTAAGCGACGGCATTCAGCGTCTATATATCGGCGGCGAAGCCGTACTGATAGAGGATTTCCTGCCGACGGTGACTCCCGAGACCGACCCCGAAGGTCTGCTCGTAATTCTCAACCGTATAAAGGTCGCATCGGATGACGATACCGCTTCGCGTGTTCGCGATGCCATAGCCCGCGCATTTGCATACGGAAACGGCATATGCAATATCATAACCGATGAAAACAGAGAGTTTTCGTCGCGATTCGAGGCCGACGGCATAGAGTTCGAACGACCGACCGAACATCTGTTCAGCTTCAACAATCCGATAGGAGCGTGTCCCAAGTGCGAAGGTTACGGCAAAATCGTCGGAATAGACGAAGACCTCGTGGTGCCCGACAAGAGCCGCAGCATTTATGACAATGCCGTTGCCTGCTGGCGCGGCGAGACTATGAAATGGTGGCGGGACCAGTTGGTCGCCAACGCCTACAAATTCGATTTTCCCATTCATGAGCCATTCCATACCCTGACCGAAGAGCAGCGGAGAGTTCTGTGGGAGGGCAATCAATATTTCCACGGGCTTAACGAATTTTTCAACTACATCGACCAGGAGCGGCATAAAATTCAGTTCCGCGTAATGAAGGCCCGTTATACGGGAAAGACCTTATGTCCTGAGTGCCACGGAAGCCGTCTGCGCAAAGAGGCTTTGTACGTGAAGGTGGGGGGCAAGAGCATAGCCGATATGGTGAAGATGCCGGCGTCGGAACTGCTCTCATTCTTTAACGACCTGCAACTCGACGAACACAGCGGCAAAACGGCGAAACGAATCCTAACAGAAATCAGGAACAGACTTCAGTATCTCGATGACGTGGGTTTGGGCTATCTGACCCTCGACCGTCTCTCTTCGACGCTCTCCGGCGGCGAGAGTCAGCGAATCAATCTCTCGACCTCGCTCGGCAGCAATCTGACCGGTTCGCTCTACATTCTGGACGAACCGAGCATCGGCCTTCATCCGCGCGACACCCAACGCCTTATCAAGGTTTTGAAACAGTTGCGCGACCTCGGCAACACGATTATAGTCGTCGAGCACGAGGAGGAGATAATACGTGCGGCCGACTATATCGTGGATATGGGCCCCGAAGCGGGCTGCAACGGCGGAGAGGCGGTATTCAGCGGAACGCTGAAGGAACTGCTTGCCGGCGGTGCCGGTCTGACGGCCGACTATCTCGCCGGAAGACGAAGAATCGATATTCCGACTTCGGTGCGTGGCAGCAGCGGCAAGATAACAGTCAGAGGAGCCCGCGAGAACAATCTCAAAAATATAGATGTCGAGATTCCGCTCGGCGTCATGACCTGCGTGACCGGCGTAAGCGGAAGCGGCAAATCGTCGCTCGTAAGAGGCATACTCTATCCTGCTCTGCGGCGTCAGCTGGCCGATTCGGGCGACAAACCGGGAGATTTCGACCGTTTGGACGGCGATGTCTCGCTGCTTAAATCGGTGGAGATGGTCGATCAGAATCCTATCGGAAAATCGACCCGCTCCAATCCCGTAACATACATCAAGGCCTATGACGACATACGCCGTCTGTTTGCCGAACAGCCTTATTCGGTGCATACGGGACTCACGCCCGCCCATTTTTCATTCAACGTGGCCGGCGGACGGTGCGAGGAGTGTCAGGGAGAGGGCGTCATAAAGGTGAGTATGCAGTTCATGGCCGATGTCGAACTGGTATGCGATGCCTGCGGCGGCAAGCGGTTCAAGGATGATGTCCTCGAGGCGAAATACCGCGGGAAGAACATCTACGATATACTGGAGATGAGCATCGACGAGGCGGTAGAGTTCTTCGGAGCGGACAATGATTCGCTTTGCCGCAAGATAGTCGAACGACTCAAGCCTTTGCAGGATGTCGGACTGGGATATGTGAAGCTGGGCCAATCGTCTTCGACGCTTTCGGGAGGCGAGAATCAGCGAGTCAAGCTGGCGTCGTTCCTCGCAAAGGACAGCGACGCGGGCCGTATAATGTTCATATTCGACGAACCGACGACGGGTCTGCACTTCCACGACATAAACAAACTGCTGGCAGCATTCAATGCGCTCATTGCCAACGGACATACGATAGTCGTCGTAGAACACAATCTCGATGTCATAAAATGTGCCGACCACGTGATAGACCTCGGTCCGGAGGCGGGTGACCGCGGCGGCCGTGTAGTGTGTGCAGGCACGCCCAAACAGATAGAGCAGTGTCCCGAAAGTCATACGGGGCAGTTCCTCAAAGCAAAAACCGAATAGAAAATGGAGTTTTACAGATATACGCTGCCCAACGGCATCCGCGGCATACATCGTCAGGTGAAGAGCGGGGTGGTGCATTGCGCTTTGGCCATAAATGCGGGCAGTCGCGACGAACTGCCTTCGGAGTACGGACTCGCGCACTTCACCGAGCACGGATTTTTCAAGGGCACGGCACGACGCAAGGCCTATCAGGTGAACTGCCGTTTGGAGAATTTGGGCGGCGAGCTGAATGCCTACACCACCAAAGAGGACACGACGATACACGCGACGACACTCAAGAGCGACTTCGCCAAAGCCGTGGAGCTTATTTCGGATGTCGCGTTCGAATCGGTATTCCCCGAGAGGGAGATGGCCAAAGAGCGCGAGGTAATCTGCGACGAGATTAACACCTACAAGGACTCCCCGTCGGAGATGATTTTCGACGAGTTCGAAGATATGCTTTTCGCCGGTTCGGAATTAGGGCACAACATACTGGGCACCAAGCAGGCGCTACGCCGATACGGAACCGAAAACATCTTGAATTTCCGAAGACGCACCCACACCGCCGACCAAATGGTTTTCGCATCGACGGGAAACATTTCGCCCGAGACCGCGAAAGCCGCCGCAATGCGATACTTTGCCGAACGGCCCGCAACATCGCGCAACTACAAAAGAACGGAACCGGCACTGTGCGACCGCTTCGACCGCCGCGTGGTGAAACACACCCATCAAGCCCACTGCATAATCGGAAACCGTGCCTGCGGCATTCTCGATGCCCGCCGTTTGCCGCTGGCGCTGCTGGTGAATATTCTGGGAGGTCCGTCGGCGAACTCGCTGCTGAATGTAACGGTGCGCGAGAAACACGGTC
This sequence comes from Alistipes sp., assembly GCA_022511355.1. Classification (GTDB taxonomy): domain Bacteria; phylum Bacteroidota; class Bacteroidia; order Bacteroidales; family Rikenellaceae; genus Alistipes. The sequence goes on along the minus strand of JAFLRS010000019.1, from coordinate 7,894 downwards.
TTTCTTACAATATCGACGCCTCGTACAACGCATATATCGACAGCGGAATAGTGGCCGTATATTTCAGTTCCGACAACTGCAATGCCGACCTGTGTCTGGAGCTTATCGACGGGCAAATACGGAAATTGCAGCAGACACCTATTTCGACACGCCGTCTGTCGATGGCTAAAAAGCAGTTTATGGCCCAGCTGGCCATCTCCATGGAGGGCAACGAAGGCTATATGCTCGGACTCGGCAAGAGTTTGCTTGTTCGCGACGAGGTGGATACGCTGAAGGATATCTGCCGCAAAATAGAGATGCTGCGGGCGGAACAACTGACCGAAGTCGCCAACGAAGTGCTGTCCGACAACTCGATACTTTTATATAAATAACCGCCAATGATTGTAGAAGAGCTGCTGCCGCTTGTAAGCGAACGTTTTTTGAATGACGCGCATTACCGCGAAGGACATCTGCGCATAATAAATGCGCTGCCCGACCGCCGCGTACTGGGTATGCATACTCCCGATATGAAGATGCTTGCCCGCAATCTGTTTCGTCAGGGAGAGTCGGAGCAGATTATACGGCGATTCGAGCAGGAACCGCCCGAAACGCTTTGCTATGAAGAGCTTACGATATGGGGCTATCTTATAAATCTGCAAAAATGCACATTCGGGGAGCGGATACCCATGCTCGAACGTTTTATTCCGCTTATGGACAACTGGGCCATTTGCGACTGCTGGTGCTGCAATGCCAAATGGATTGCAAAGACCGACAAGGAATCGGTATGGGAGTTTTTGCAGCCCTATTTCCGTTCGGAACGCGAATTCGAGGTTCGTTTCGCGATTATCGTATCGATGTTGTATTTTCTGCGTGAAGAGTGGCTCGAAAGAGTATTTTCGAAGCTCGACGAACTCGATTTCGACCGTATAAAATCGGAGTACAGAACGGCTAAACGCAAGCCTGCGACACCGCAGGAGGGAACCGTGCAGGGAACCGCACCGTATTACGTGAGAATGGGGGCGGCATGGCTGTTGGCTATGTCGCTCGCCAAATTCGAGGAGCGCACGCGCGAATACGCCCGCAATTCGAAACTGCCGGCCGACGTAATAAAGATGTATGTCCGCAAAGCCCGTGAATCATTCAGAACCCGAACAATAGACGCATTATGAATCCGTTGGAACAATACGTACACGACCATTCGACACCCGAAACCGAACTTTTGCAGGAACTTGACCGTGAAACCAATTTGCGGGCCGTGGCACCGCAAATGTTGTCGGGGCATCTGCAGGGCCGTCTGCTCACGATGCTCGTCGCGATGATGAAGCCGCAGCGCATTTTGGAGATAGGAACATTTTCGGGCTATTCGGCCCTCTGCATGGCCGCGGGACTCCCCGACGGCGGAGTGCTGCATACATACGACCCCGATGACGAAATGATGCCTTTTGCGCAGTCGTTTTTCGACCGCAGCGAACACGGACACAAGATAGTCGCACACACGGGTTCGGCTCTCGATATAGCTCCGCAGCTGGCTGAAGAGGGGAGTTTCGACCTTGTATTTATCGACGGCGACAAGCGTGAATATCCCGATTATTACCGTATGCTTATGGGCGACCGCGACTGCCGGCCGTTGGTTCACAGCGGTTCGTTTCTGATTGCCGACAATATTCTGTGGTACGGAAAGGTTGCGCAGCCGGCGGCTCACGGCGACCGTCATACGCAGGCATTGCTGGAATTCAACCGCATGATATTCGAGGACGAAAGGGTAGAGAATGTTATTCTGCCCATCCGCGACGGACTTAATATTATAAGGGTTAAATAAACAGGAGGCGGGATTTCCGCCTCCTGTTTATTTAATCATACTGCTTTTACAAATCTTCACCGTTGGCTTCATTATATTTATTGTCATAATACATTGCAATATAATATTCCCCATATAGTTCAGATATCATAAACCAAACACTTTTGTAAGATATACGATCAATATACATCTTATAAACATCTGATTGTATTTTATCCATTGCATCCTCTGTTGGATTTTCTACTACATATCCTGCGTATCTTGACAACATTGCATCTCTAACCATATTTTTAATCATCAAGGAATCAGTTACATCAGGTTTCTGATAAAATGCAGCTTCATATCGTTTGTGATGAGCCGTTATTTCATATGAGATGTCCTCATTCTCGGGAATTTCATAGTCATCAAATGATATATAGTTAGGATTATTATTAAATTGCTTGCAAAGCGTATTAAAACGTATCTTAATACTTGGCTCATTACGAGGAATTTTATCTGCAACCATTATCCTATAAACCTTATTTTTATTCGTAACAACATGTAAAGTCACTTTCGTTCCATTAAACTCTCCCTCTAATACTTCTCTATCGTGGCTACTACTACGGAATCCTTTGGCTTTTAGTTCTTGTATCATTTCCTCTTTGGTTCCATCTACAGGAATACCGAGGAACTTCGTCACATCTTTTTGTGCGAATACGACATTCGACAATGCAATCAGCATTACGAAGATTAGCAGTTTTTTCATTGCACTGTAATTTACTTCCTCCAGTTGCCAATAAGGTAGTTAATATTAAACAAGAAGCGTGGAACTGTATGCCACGTTCTGAAATGGAGGTCCTAGGATAACCTTTAACACGAATGTAGAATAGCAGTCCACGCAGTATGCGCGGAAGCCACTATGCTAAATCTGTGTTAAATTGAATGCGAATTTCCTAGGTTCCCATTTCACAAAATAAGCATAACGCCTCTTCTATGTCTTTGGACAAATGATTGTCCGAATGCAAATTTAAGCAATTTTGCAGAATATGCAAAACCATACAAAAAAAAGCCCATCCCTGACGGGACGGGCTTAATAACAGAGCAGTCAGCGTATTATACCAGCTGCAACTCCTTTTTGACAGCTTCGATTTTGGCGTCGAGTGCATCCTGCACGGCATCGAACTGCTCCACCGAAGGCAGGGCGGCCTTAACTCCGAAATAGAACTTGATTTTAGGCTCGGTTCCCGAAGGACGCACCGATACGATGGTTCCGTCCTCGGTAATCCACTGCAGAACGTTGCTGCGGTCGGTAATCCCTTCGACAGGACTCTTCTTGCCCGAAACGACATCCAGCACCTCCAGCGTTTTGTAGTCGAGAATCTTCACGACGGGCGAGCCGCAAATGCTCTTCGGAGGATTGGCGCGATACTCGACCATCATATTCTGAATCTGCTCGGCGCCGTCCTTGCCTTTGCGGATCACATTCACGAGACCTTCGCGATAGAATCCGAACTTAACATAGAGGTCCTGAAGCCATTCATAAAGCGTCATGCCTTTCGTGTCGCGGCACCATGCGGCAGCCTCGGCAGCCAGCGAACACGCCGACACGCCGTCCTTGTCGCGCACATAATCGCCCGCAAGGTATCCGAACGACTCTTCGCCGCCTCCGATATATTGATTTATGCCTTCATGTTCGCGAATCACCTTGGCTATGAACTTGAATCCGGTCAGACAGTTATAACACTTAACGCCATAATGCGCAGCCACCGCGTCGGGCATCATCGAGGTCACGATAGTCTTCACAACATAGTCGCCATCCTTAATCTTGCCCAGTTCAGCCCAGCGGGTCAGCTGATAGCACATAAGCAGCACCAGAGTCTGATTGCCGTTCAGCAGCACATATTCACCCTTGCCGTTGCGCAGCGCCAGACCGATACGGTCGGAGTCGGGGTCGGTGGCCATTGCCAAATCCGCGCCCTCTTTGCGTGCGAGTTCGATAGCCATCGACATGGTTTTGCGCTCCTCGGGGTTGGGCGACTCCACGGTCGGGAAATTGCCGTCCAAAACAGCCTGCTCCTCCACCAGACGCACGTTCGTAAAGCCGAAATTGCGCAGCGATGCGGGGGTAAGACGCACACCCGCTCCGTGCAGAGGAGTGTAGACGATTTTCATGTCGTGGAAGCGTTTAACGCTCTCGGGCGACAACGACAACTCCTTAATGGCAGCGAGGTAGATGTCGTCGAAATCCTCTCCGAGAATCGTGATATTTTCGGCATTCTTGCCGGTGAGCACCTGCGCCACTTCGGTAATCTTCTCGACCTCTTTAATAATATTGGTATCGTGCGGCGAGGTCACCTGCGAACCGTCGCTCCAGTAAGCTTTGTAACCGTTGTACTCTTTGGGGTTGTGCGATGCGGTGACCATAACGCCCGACTGGCAATGGAGGTGACGGATTGCGAAACTCAATTCGGGAGTGGGGCGGAGAGCGTCGAACAGGAATACGCGGAATCCGTTCGAGGCGAAGATGTCGGCCACACGCTCGGCGAACATACGCGAATTGTTGCGCGAATCGTGGGCGATAGCCACGCGAATCTCCTCGCCGGGGAAGTTTGTCTTGAGATAGTTGGCGAGTCCCTGCGTAGCAAAGCCTACGGTATAGATATTCATGCGGTTGGAGCCGGCGCCCATAATGCCGCGGAGTCCTCCGGTACCGAATTCGAGATCTTTGTAAAAGCTTTCGATAAGCTCGTTTTTATCGTTGTTTATCAGATACTTGACCTGTTCGCGAGTTGCCTCGTCATACTCGGCACCGAGCCACTTTTGGGCTTTCGCCAATACAGTTTGTTCCAATTCGTTTGCCATATTGTTATAAATTTTGTTTATATTGCATCCATACGGAGTTATAAAAATTTTATATGCAAATATAGTGATATTTTTTCAAATATTCACAATCAATAAGTTAAAAATCGGGGCATTTTTCCTCTTAAACAAAAAATCGACTTTCGCAAGAAAAAAGTGAGTTTTTTTTTAATATTTTATTTACAACTTTGCAAAGTCAAATGAGAAATGTTAGAACAATTTTGAAACCGAAAAGATGTTAGCAACGAACCCGGCATACAACGACGTGTGGCAGTCGCTTCTCGACCGCATCAAGGAGCAAACCTCCCAGGAGGAGTTCACAAAATGGTTCCTCCCGATCGTACCGCTCGAATTCGACGGAACGACCCTGCGTCTGCGCGTGCCCAATGCAAGCTACGTCTATCAGATAGAGAAAAACTATCTGCCGTTCCTCAAACCCATAATCGCGCAAATCTACGGACAGCAGACACGGCTCCACTATGCAGTGCCCAAGTCCGACGTGCAGATTCCGCTGCCCGAAGCATCGGATACCACCGAGATTACGCAGTTCAACACTCAGACCGACACCGCAAATATACCCAATCCTTTTATAATTCCGGGTATAAAGAAGAAAATAATCATCGATCCGCAGCTCAACCCCAACTACACCTTCGCAACTTTCGTCGAGGGAGAGTGCAATCGTCTGGCCCGTTCGGCCAGTATGTCGGTTGCGGTCAATCCGGGCAATGACACGCCGTTCAACCCGTTATACATCTACGGAAATTCGGGACTCGGCAAGACCCACGTCGTACAGGCCATAGGTCACGAAATACGTCAGCGCCATCCCGACCTGCAGGTGCTATACGTATCGATGAACAAATTTCAGGCACAGTACCAGACCGCGGTCAAGAATCAGACAGTCACCGACTTCATCCATTTCTACCAGATGATAGACGTGCTGCTCATCGATGACATTCAGGAGCTGTCGGGCAAGCCCGGCACCCAGAACGCATTCTTCAACATATTCAGCCACCTGCAAATGTCGGGCAAACAGCTCGTGCTGACCTCCGACAAACCTCCCGTGGAGTTGAAGGATATCGAACAGCGACTGCTGACGCGTTTCAAGTGGGGACTTTCCGCGGTGATAAACGCCCCCGATTACGAGACCAAAATCAAAATCATCAACGCCAAGGCCGAACGCATCGGGGTAGAGCTGCCCGAAGATGTAATACATTGTCTGGCGGACAACATCTCGGCCAACATCCGAGAAATCGAAGGTGCGCTTTCGTCGCTCGTGGCGAACACCTCGTTCCTCGGCCGCAAGATTACTCCGCTGCTGGCACGCGACATCCTGAAGGCTTACGTGCAGGAGACCCACAAAGAGATTACCGTGGAACATATAATAGATGCCGTATTCGCGCATCAGAACATCGACCGCGACAGATTCAACTCCTCGGAGCGCAAGCGCGACATCGCACAGGCACGTCAGATAGCGATGTATTTGGCCAAGAAGCACACCAAAGCCACGCTGACCGCCATAGGAGCGGCAATCGGAGGCCGCAATCATGCAACGGTGCTGCATTCGTGCAAAGCGGTCTCGAATCTTATCGAAACCGACCGCTCGTTCCGCAAATTGGTGGAGGAGATAGAGAAAGAGGTGCTGGCATAGCACCTGCAGCAACGAACAACCGACAAGCGTCCTTTTCAGGGCGCTTGTTTCTTATATATGATGAAGAGGGTTATTTCCGTTCGCCTTCCGATGCGCGACGATTCTGCACCTTGGTCTTGACAATCTCTATGAGCATTATCACCAAGCATATCGCATTGCTGGCAATCAGCGGCAGATTTTCAGTCAATACGCCATTAATCATCCAGCACAAATTTCCTATCGACACCAAATATTTCACCATATTGGCCGATTTGCACAACATTCCCGCACTCCTGAAGAATGTCGCCACCCATCCGATTATTTCAGCTATTATTGCCGGTATCACATCTATTTATTTTAGGATTATCAAAATTCAACTCAAGCAGGCATCCATACCTCTGCACAGGTGCCATATGCTGCGCATATCTCCCCGCACCGCAAAAGTAGAAATTTATTTTGTTTCGGCAAAATTTCCGTTTTTCGCGAAAAATTCTTAACTTTGAGGATAAATTCGTTTTAAGCATCGACAATATATGGCGAAACTCCTAACAGGGGTCACGATACCCGACTTCAAAACAACCACGCAGGACGGTACGCCCTTCACATCGGCGGACCTGAAAGGAAAGCGTACCATTCTCTATTTTTACCCGAAGGACAATACATCGGGTTGCACGCTCGAGGCCAAAAGTCTGCGCGACGGACGCGAAGAGCTGGCACGCATGGGCTTTCAGATAGTGGGAGTCAGTCCCGACAGCGAGAAGTCGCATAAGAATTTCTGCGCGAAGCACGATTTGAACTTCACGCTTCTGGCCGACACCGACCACAGCATATGCGAGGCGTTCGGCGTATGGGTCGAGAAATCGATGTACGGCCGCACATACATGGGCGTCGCACGCACCACATTCATCATCAACGAGAATCTGCGTGTCGAAAAGATATTCGACAAAGTCACGCCCGGCAAACACTACGAACAAATAGCGAAAATCTACAAATAATAATACCCAAATCATTTTACGAAACTATGGCTGAAAAGGTTCAGGTAAATGCCGACAAGTTGAAGGTACTCAACGCGGTAATGGAGAAAATAGAGAAGGATTTCGGTAAGGGTTCCATCATGCGCATGAGCAGCGAATCCGTATCCGATGTAGCCGTTATCCCCACCGGTTCGATCACTTTGGACACCGCACTCGGAGTAGGCGGATATCCCAAAGGACGCGTAATCGAGATTTACGGTCCCGAATCATCGGGTAAAACCACCCTCGCAATACACGCAATCGCCGAAGCGCAAAAGACCGGCGGCATTGCGGCATTCATCGATGCGGAGCACGCTTTCGACAGCGCATATGCCCAAAAGCTTGGCGTGGATGTTGAGAATCTTCTGATTTCGCAGCCCGACAACGGAGAGCAGGCACTCGAAATCGCCGACTCGCTGATACGTTCCAGCGCAATCGACATTATAGTCATCGACTCGGTGGCGGCACTGACACCCAAAGCCGAAATCGAAGGCGAGATGGGCGATTCGAAGATGGGTCTGCAGGCCCGTCTGATGTCGCAGGCCCTGCGCAAACTCACCTCGAGCATCGCCAAGACCAAGACCGTCTGCATCTTCATCAACCAGCTGCGCGACAAAATCGGCGTCGTCTACGGCAATC
>JAFLRS010000189.1 GCA_022511355.1 Alistipes sp. | reverse complement strand
CTACGAGACGTGACAAGAGAAGAACTCACTACAAGGCCGAAGTGCCGACGGTAGTAGCTTGCCCCAACTGCGGAGCATCGGTTTTGTATCACCGCGTATGTCCCGAATGCGGATATTATCGCGGAAAGCTCGCAATCGAAAAGAAGGTTGCAGAGTAGTTTTCGGCCGGTGTCACAGCCGAAAAAAGGCATCGTTCGCGGAGAACGATGCCTTTTTTGATGCAAAGAGCAAGAGTGTTGCCGGATGCGGATTCTGTTTTTCGGGAAATTTTAGTAAATTTGCGCATTGAACGAAACCATATTTATAAAATAGAGTATGTTAAGAATAGGTTTGGATGCCATGGGCGGCGATTTCGCTCCCGAAGCAGCGGTCAAAGGTGCAGTGATGGCCGTTGAGGCCATAGGCGACGAAAGCCGCATAGTTATGTTCGGCGACGAACAGCGCATACGCGAAATACTCGCGCAGGAGGGCTGCACGAGCGATAAAATAGACATCGTGAATACGACGGAGGTTATCGAGATGGGCGACCATCCGGCAAACGCTTTCCGTCAGAAGAGCGATTCGAGCATCACGGTCGGATTCGGATATCTGGCCAAAGGTCTTATCGACGGCTTCGCGAGTGCGGGCAGTACTGGCGCCATGATGGTAGGCTCGATGTTCGTGGCCAAACCGGTCGAAGGGGTTATACGACCCACCATTTCGTCGGTCGTTCCCAACGCCAAAGGCTCGCCCATAGTGCTGCTGGATGTGGGTCTGAACGTCGATTGCAAACCCGAAGTGCTTGCGCAATACGGACTCATCGGCTCGCTTTTTGCCGAGTCGGTCTACGGAATCGAGAATCCGCGCGTGGCGCTGCTCAATATCGGCGAGGAGGAGACCAAAGGCAATGCACAGGCCGTCGCCGCGCACGAACTGATGAAGGCCGAAGGCGAAAAGGGCAGCTACAACTTCGTGGGCAATGTCGAGGGTTCGCACATCTTCTCGGGCAAAATCGCCGATGTAATCGTATGCGACGGTTTTGTCGGCAACACCATTCTGAAGATGGTCGAGGGTCTCTATCAGATTAATATGCGCATGGGAGTGGAGAATCCGTTCTGGCTGGCGATGAATTACGAAAAGGTGGGCGGCACGCCGGTTCTGGGCGTGAACTTCCCCGTAACCATCGGTCACGGCAAATCGACGCCGCTGGCCATCAGAAACATGATTCTCTCGACCGAAAGAACCGTCAAATCGCGATTTACCGAGCGTCTGCAGAAGGCGTTCAAAGCCGAATAAATTCAAATTATGACACAGGACGAACTTTTCAAGAAACTGGTCGCTCACTGCAAGGAGTACGGATTCATATTCCCGTCGAGCGAGATATACGACGGTCTGGGTGCGGTCTACGACTACGGACAGAACGGCGTTGAACTGAAAAACAACATCAAACGCTACTGGTGGGATTCGATGGTCAAACTCCACGACAACATCGTGGGCA
>JAFLRS010000188.1 GCA_022511355.1 Alistipes sp. | reverse complement strand
CCGCAGCGTTTATCTTCTCTATACGCTCCTTCTCCGCCTTGTCCTTCTCCTCGTTCGCCTTCGCCTCGTCACGCATCCGCTGAATCTCCTGCTCGGTAAGACCGCTCGACGCCTCAATGCGAATCTTCTGCTCCTTACCCGTGCCCTTGTCCTTCGCCGATACGTTCAAAATACCGTTGGCATCGATGTCGAACGTAACCTCAATCTGCGGAACACCGCGCGGAGCCGCAGGTATGCCGTCAAGATGGAATCGACCTATCGACTTGTTGTCACGAGCCATCGGACGCTCGCCCTGACAAACATTAATCTCAACCGAAGGCTGATTGTCGGCAGCAGTCGAGAATACCTCGCTCTTCCGCGTAGGAATCGTCGTATTGGCCTCGATCAACTTCGTGAACACTCCGCCCAAAGTCTCGATACCCAGCGACAGCGGAGTAACGTCGAGCAACAACACATCCTTAACCTCACCGGTCAGCACGCCTCCCTGAATAGCAGCTCCGATAGCCACCACCTCGTCGGGATTCACGCTCTTGTTGGGAGCCTTGCCGAAGAACTTCTCGACAATCTGCTGAATGGCAGGAATACGCGTCGAACCGCCCACAAGAATAACCTCGTCGATCTGACTCGCATCGAGACCCGCATCGCGCAAAGCTATACGGCACGGCTCGATGGTCTTCTGCACCAGATGGTCGCACAACTGCTCGAACTTCGAACGCGTAAGCTTCATCACAAGGTGCTGCGGAATACCGTTGATAGGCATGATGTACGGCAGATTGATTTCGGTCTCCATCGACGACGAAAGCTCGATCTTGGCCTTCTCGGCAGCCTCCTTCAAACGCTGCAGCGCCATGGGGTCCTGACGCAAATCCACACCGTGCTCGGCACGGAATACCTCGGCCATATAGTCGATGAGCACGTGGTCGAAGTCGTCACCTCCCAAATGAGTGTCGCCGTTGGTCGATTTAACCTCGAATACGCCGTCGCCCAATTCGAGAATCGAAATATCGAAAGTACCGCCGCCAAGGTCGTAAACGGCAATCTTCATATCGTTGTTCTTCTTGTCGAGACCGTATGCCAAAGCCGCCGCCGTAGGCTCGTTGATGATTCGGCGAACCTTCAGTCCGGCAATCTCGCCAGCCTCCTTCGTGGCCTGACGCTGCGAATCGGAAAAGTATGCCGGAACGGTAATAACCGCCTCCGTAACCTCCTGACCCAAATAATCCTCGGCCGTCTTCTTCATCTTCTGCAGAATGATGGCCGAAATCTCCTGCGGAGTATACTGACGACCGTCGATATCCACTCGCGGAGTGTTGTTGTCGCCCTTGACTACAGCATAGGGCGCACGTTTGATTTCATCGCCCACCTTGTCGTAGGTCTCGCCCATGAAACGCTTGATGGAGAATACCGTGCGTTTGGGGTTGGTGATGGCCTGACGCTTTGCGGGGTCGCCCACTTTGCGTTCGTTGCTGTCGGTGAATGCCA
>JAFLRS010000187.1 GCA_022511355.1 Alistipes sp. | reverse complement strand
ACGACCTTGACAACAAGGTCGGCAAATTCATCATGCGACGGCAGCTCAACGGTAAGAGCCTGCGTCCGCCGGTCGTAACGCCAACCGCATACACCTCCGTCCAATAAATTCACACTCTTCGGCCGGCCCGCAACCTCAATCGTCACGTTGCGCGTCGCACGTTCCAAAATATGCAAATACACAACTCCCTGACCGCGCGTCGAAACTCCCCAATCGCCCGCAAACTCTCCGCTCTGCGTTCCATAGATGCTCTCTCCATTCCGACGCATCCAATCGCCAATTCCGCGCAGACGCTCCAGCGATGCCGCAGGCAGTTCGCCGTCAGGCTGCGGTCCGATATTCAACAGCAGATTGCTGCCCTTCGCCGCCGCTCGAACTATCAACTCGACAAGTTCGTCCACCGACTTGTAATTCGTATCGCTCACCTTGTAACCCCACATTCCGTTCATGGTCTGGCACATCTCGAGCGGCAGTCGGCTCACCTCCTGACCTTTTGAAAATCCGGCCTTGTTTTCGCCCGGCAAATCCCGTTCGAACATCTGGAAATCTTCGCCCTCCAGCGGCGAAATATGATGATTGTTGCCTATAAGCAATTCGGGACGCAGCGAATGTGCATAAGCATATAATTCGGAGATGCGCCAGTCGAAATCGCTCTCCTTGTGGTCCCAATAACCGTCGAACCACAAACCGCCCACTTCGCCGTATCGGGTCAGAAGCTCGTACAACTGACGTTTCATAAATTCGAAATAGCTGTCGTAATCGGAATCCGAACTCCCGCCGGCAGCCTTGCCCGTCCAACCCGCAGGATAGTCGTCGCGGCCCCAGTCGAGGAGCGAATAGTAAAGATGCAGACGCAAACCGCCCTCCTCGCAGGCTTCGGAAAGCTCACGCACCACATCCCGACCGAATGGCGTCGCTTCAACTATGTTATAATCGCTCGCTTCGCTGTCCCACATCGAAAATCCGTCATGATGACGCGAAGTGAAAGTAACATACCCCGCACCCGCATTCTTGAATGCCTCGACCCATTCGCGGGCATCGAATCTGTGAGGGTAGAAGGCATCTGCGGCTTTGGCGTACTCGTCACGATTCAAACCCGAAATAAGATACCATTCGCCCTGACCATAGAGACTGTATATTCCCCAATGAATAAATATTCCCAGACGAAAGCCTTCGAATTCGCTCCTTCGGCGCATATTCTCCGGCGACGGAACGTACTGTGCCTGCACCGCAGCCGCGCAGCACGACAGCAAACAGAAAATCAATATCGATCGTTTCATGACAAGCAGATAATTAGTTATGCAAATATAGGGAAAATATATTTTCCCCCTCACTCTAAAAAGTGAGGGGGAAATATCTTTTTTTCATATTTACATTTGTTTCGGGATTCATACAAACAAAAAAACCGCAACCGATTGTTATCAGCTGCGATTCTTTGTAGTGCCCAGGACGAGACTCGAACTCACACGGCCGTAATTAGCCACTACCCCCTCAAAGTAGCGTGTCTACCAATTCCACCACCTGGGCA
>JAFLRS010000186.1 GCA_022511355.1 Alistipes sp. | reverse complement strand
TCGTAATGATGTTCCTTACATTGGACTTATTTTTGCGCATAAGAGTTGCATATTAAACTATTATTGCTATATTTGCAGTGAAATAGTTTTGAATAGCACTGTTATGGAAGATATATACATATTGTCGGACACGATGATTCAGCAGCGAATCGGCGAGAATTTGAAAGCCGTCCGGCTGAAACAAAACATCACGCAACAGAGTTTAGCCGAGGCAGCCGAAGTCTCTCTCTCCACCATCAAGAAAATTGAAACTGGTGAAATCAAGTCGTTCGATTCGTTGCTGCGTGTTATGCGGATACTCGGCAAACTGGATGCTATCCAATCCCTGGTCGAGGAAGAGCAGCTAAGCCCCAACGAATATTACGAGATGGTGCATGCGGCACAGAAAAAAACACGCAAACGTGCAGTCGGGCATTTCAACAACAAAAGTAAGGAGGAATCGGAATGGTAGAGGTCGCAAGAGTCAATATGTTCGGGATGCCGGTCGGCACTTTCCGATGGGACAGCACCCGCAATACGGCTTTGTTTGAATATGTGCCGGAATTTATCGACCGAGGCATCGAGCCTTCACCACTGATGATGCCCGTGCGTCAAGGCCGCGTCTATTCATTCGGCAATATCGGAGAGGAGACTTTCAAGGGACTGCCCGGAATGCTGGCAGATGCGTTGCCCGACACATATGGACGAGCTTTGTTCGAACGTTGGCTCTCCCTTACAGGTCGCACAAGCAGCAATCCGATTGAAACGCTATGTTTCCTCGGCAAACGCTGTATGGGTGCATTGGAATTCGAACCGGCCACGGATATTCGTTATAATGCCAATCTCAAATTCGAGATTGAATCATTGGTCGATGTCGCAAGAGAGGCACTGACGGAGAAAGAGCAATTCGGCGCAAACCTCGACGACGACCGCAAGGCCGCCATTGCCGAGATTGTGCGGCTTGGCACATCGGCCGGCGGACAACGGGCAAAAGCCATTATCGCCTACAACAAAGCGACCGGAGAGGTTCGTTCCGGGCAGATCGATGCTCCCGAAGGATTCGACTACTATATCATTAAATTGGACGGCGTATCGGCCACGACGGGATTCAGAGAAACCGACAATTACGGGCGACTTGAATACTCTTTCTCCGAGTTGGTCAAGAAGTGTGGCATCGAGATGACAGAGTGCGAACTGAAAGAGGAGAACGGACGCGCCCATTTTATGACAAAGCGCTTCGACCGCGCGGGCAACCGAAAACTGCATATGCAGACCTTGTGCGGAATCGCACACTACGATTACCGGCTTCATCGAGCATATTCCTACGAGCAGGCTTTCGATGTGATGCGTGCCTTGCGACTGCCCTATACGCAGGCAACTGAGATGTTCCGACGGATGGTGTTCAACGTAGTGGTGCGCAATCAGGACGACCATACGAAGAACATTTCATTCCTGATGGATGAGGAGGGACGCTGGCGCTTGTCTCCGGCTTACGATATGGGCTTTGCATATAATCCGGATGGCGGCTGGACGAATACGCATCAGATGTCGATTAACGGCAAATTCGA
>JAFLRS010000185.1 GCA_022511355.1 Alistipes sp. | reverse complement strand
GATGCGGTTTACCCACGGTGCGAATTTCTCCACCGCACGAAACCAATACCTTAGCGTTCCCCAGTCGCGATAACGCTCATCCGATGCATCGGCCGAATCGTCGTGAACAGAAGTTGCGGTCGCATAGGTGTTTGCGTCGGACACGGCAACCTCATGAGCCGTATCGGCCATACCGTCAATGCGGCGGTATCTGTAAAATTCCCGTCGCCATGCCGGGTCGCTGCCGTCGACCCATGCTATTACGAAATCGATTTTTCCCATGATTTTGCGGTTGTGTCCGTTCGATGTACTGTCTGCGGCACCAAAACCGCCCTCTCCACACCGTTTAGAACCAATAATATAGCGACACCCAATAAGACCGGCTGTGAGTTTTTGGGTTGGCGGAAAGTTTGCTGAGCGAGCGGTTGCCCGATATCGCAACGTCTATGTTCTGTACCCGTGCACCCACCGTCACCGAAAATCCTCCGAGGTCATTATGCATACGGTCGGCATACTCGTCGGGGCGCCAGTTGAAGACGTGCGAGTAAAAACCGCCGATGCCGAGGTAGCCGTACATATCGTTGTAGGAGTAGGACTTCAGAATCAGACTTACAGGTATCGTGATGGCCGATGAGGTCAATCGCGTGTAATTGTTGGAGACCAGCAGTTCTCCGTCATCGTTGACGGGCGGACAGCGGAATCTGTCGTGGCGGTATAGTACTTCGGGCCGCAGGGCCAGGTGTTCATTAAAATTGTACTGGAATGCGGCACCTGCACTCCACGAGAATGCCGAACGACTCTCTAAATTACTATAAATTAGTGTGGAACGCCCGCCGCTCAAACCTAATCCGAATTGCAGTTTACGTTCGCCCGAACGGACTTTATTGACTATTTCGGGACGTGTTGCCATTTCGAAAACCATGGAGGTAGTGTAGTCGGCGATGAGGTCCAGACCAGCATAGTCAATCTTTTCGGCCGTATCCTTAGGTTTGTGGTATGGCGAGACGTTGCCGGTGGTGATGAGTACGGCCGGAATCCCCTGGCGTGCAAACGAATCATGGTCGGAACCGTACAACATACTTTGTCCCTTGCCGTAGGTTTTGAGCGTCAGTCCGGTATGCGGAACCGACTGGAAAATTTCGTCACCGCTGCCAAGCGTCGAAGTACCTTTGATTTGGAGTACACCGGCTTTCTGCAACCACCCAACCATATCGATGCTCGCCATGAACTTCACGTTCTGCATACGCATATTGTCGGTCATTGCCTGCGAGCCGTAGAGTCCGACCTCCTCGGCATCAAACGCCGCAAAAATTACTGACCGTTTCAGGTCGGCTTCACGGAGTTTCAGTCGGCGTGCGGTTTCGAGCAGTACGGCTACTCCCGACGCATTGTCATCGGCACCGTTATAGATGACCGTCTCGTCGCCGCGTGTACGACTGCCGATGTGGTCGTAGTGGGCTCCAATCACAATGTATTCATCACGCAGTTCGGGGTCGTTCCCCGGAATGAACCCGACAACATTGGCATACCGCTGCGAATATTTTTCAAAATTTTGCAGAAACGATTTTTCACCGTCGTTGTTTTCGGCAGCGGGCCGCAGTCCGATAGCATCGAATTG
>JAFLRS010000184.1 GCA_022511355.1 Alistipes sp. | reverse complement strand
GTGACCTCTTCCTTACCAAGGAAGTGCTCTACCACTGAGCTACAACAGCATTTCCTTTGCTAAAGCGGTGCAAAAATAGATAACAAATTTGTATTTTGCAAAAAATCGAACACTTTTTCGCATTTTTTCTTAACTTTACCGAAAATTTACCACCAAACCTTATCAAATGAAACGAATACTCATCATCGGCGCAGGCGGCCAAATAGGCTCCGAACTTACACTCCATCTGCGCAAAATCTATGGCGATGCCAATGTCGTCGCAACTGACGTCCGTGAATCTCAGGCACTTGCAGAGTCGGGACCCTTCGAAACCCTCGACGCCCTCAACCCCGCAGCCATGGCCTCTGTCGTCGAACGTCATCGCATCGACTCAATCTTCAACCTCGTCGCACTACTCTCCGCCGTCGGCGAACGTAACCCGCAACTCGCCTGGAACGTCAATATAGGCGCCCTCATGAACTCGCTCGAAGTCGCACGACAATACAACTGCGCACTCTTTACCCCAAGCTCCATCGGCGCATTCGGCAACAACGCCCCCAAATACAAAACTCCGCAGGATACCATCATGCAGCCCTCCACAATCTACGGCGTCTGCAAAGTCACCGGCGAACTCCTCGGAAACTACTACGCACACAAATACGGACTCGATACCCGCTCGATACGATTCCCCGGAATTATATCCAATATGACCCTCCCAGGAGGCGGAACGACCGACTACGCAGTCGAAATCTACTACGAAGCCCTCAAAAACAAACACTATACCTGCGCAATCCCCAAAGACGTATATATGGATATGATATATATGCCCGACGTGCTGAAAGCCTGCGTCGATCTTATGGAGGCCGACCCATCGAAACTCGTTCACCGCAACAGCTTCAACATCGCCTCGATGAGCTTCACGCCCGAAATAATCGCAGCCGAAATACGCAAACATATCCCCGACTTTACATTGGACTACAACGTAGACCCCGTCAAGGAGGAAATCGCACGCGGCTGGCCCGATATGCTCGACGACTCCTGCGCACGCGAAGAGTGGGGCTGGAATCCCGAATGGAACCTCTCCCGCATGACCGAAGATATGCTCTCGGTTCTTTCACAGCGTCTCGGCGTCGCAAAAACAGAGTAACCGGCTATTCCCGCCGACAACAAAAGAATCCCGGCCTTCAAGGTCGGGATTCTTCGTTTCAACCCACAAAAAACTCCGTCGCTAACCCTTCTGCGGCGGATAGTCTATCGTATAGTGCAGACCTACCGACTCCTTGCATTCGCGCGCCTGCTTAATCGTGAGGTATGCCACCGCAATCATATTGCGCAATTCGCACAACTCACGGCTCGGACGCGTGCGGTTATACAACCCCTCGGTCTCCTGCCAGATAATCGCCAAACGTTTCATGGCACGCTCCAAACGCAGATTCGAACGCACAATGCCCACATAATTCGACATTATGCCCTGCAACTCGCGGCGACTCTGCGATACAAGCACCATCTCCTCGGCCTCGGCCGTACCCTCGAAATTCCAGTCGGGAATACCCTCCTGAAAATCGACCTTTCCGAGCGACTGAACAGCGTGTTTGACAGCCTGGTCGGAGTAGACGAATGCCTCGGTCAACGAA
>JAFLRS010000183.1 GCA_022511355.1 Alistipes sp. | reverse complement strand
AACACCCCGTTACGCGCGGTACGGCTCAGAACCCCGACATCTATTTCCAGACCCGTGAGGCCGCAAACAAATTCTACGATGCGGTTCCCGATATGGTCGCAGCCAAGATGGAGGCCATCTCCAAGATTACGGGACGCGAATACAAGCCTTTCACCTACTACGGTGCGGCCGATGCCGAACAGGTGGTGGTGGCTATGGGTTCGGTTACCGAAACTCTCCGCGAGAGCGTCGATTATCTGCTCGCGCAGGGCAGAAAGGTGGGTGTCATCACCGTACACCTCTATCGTCCTTTCTCGGCGAAGTACCTCTTCAACGTACTGCCCGAGAGCGTGAAGCGCGTTTGCGTTCTCGACCGCACGAAGGAGCCGGGAGCTCATGGCGAACCTCTCTATCTCGACATCCGCGACGCATTCTACGGCCACAAGCTTCAGCCGATGATTATCGGCGGCCGCTACGGTCTTTCGTCGAAGGACACGACCCCCGCACAGATGCTGGCGGTATTCGAGAATCTGGCCGCAGCCGAGCCCAAGAATCACTTCACGGTGGGCATCAACGACGATGTTACGCATCTGTCGCTGCCCGTGGGCGAGGAGATTTCGATGGCCAAAGAGGGCACTTTCGAAGCTCTCTTCTTCGGTCTGGGCGCCGACGGTACGGTGGGTGCCAACAAGAACTCGATTAAGATTATCGGCGGTTCGACCGACAAATACTGTCAGGCTTACTTCTCTTATGACTCGAAGAAGTCGGGCGGTTATACCTCGTCGCACCTCCGTTTCGGCGACAAACCCATCACTTCGCCCTATTTGGTTACGACTCCCGACTTCGTTGCCTGTCATGTTCCGTCGTATGTCGATAAGTACGACGTGCTGAAGGGTCTCAAGAAGGGCGGTTCGTTCCTGCTCAATTCGGTGCATGATGCCGCTACCACCTGCGCCACTCTGCCCGACCATATGAAGTCGTACCTTGCCAAGAACGGTATCAACTTCTACATAATCAACGCCACGAAGATTGCTGCCGAATTGGGTTTGGGTTCGCGTACCAACACCATCATGCAGTCGGCGTTCTTCAAAATCGCCAATGTCATTCCGTTCGAGAAGGCAGTCGAGGAGATGAAGCACGCCATTGCGAAGACCTACGGCAAGAAGGGCGAGGATATCGTCAATATGAACTATGCTGCGGTGGATGCCGGCGGCAATGCGGTTGAGAAGGTGGAGATTCCCGCCGAGTGGGCATCGATTGAGGTTAAGTCGGCGGCTCATGCGGCAGACGCTTCGCGTCCCGAGTTCGTTCGCAGCATTGTGGACCCCATCAACGCTCTGAAGGGCGACGACCTGCCCGTATCGGCATTCAACGGCCGTGAGGATGGTACGTGGGACAACGGTACGGCGGCTTACGAGAAGCGCGGCATTGCGGTGAGCGTTCCCGAATGGAATGTAGCCAACTGTATTCAGTGCAACCAGTGCGCATATGTCTGTCCTCATGCGGCTATCCGTCCGTTCCTTGCAACCGACGAGGAGGCTGCTGCCGCGGGCGGCGAATGGAAGCAGGGTCTGGGCGAGACCAAGGCATGGAAGTTCCGCATTCAGGTGTCGCCGCTCGACTGTACGGGTTGCGGCAACTGCGTGG
>JAFLRS010000182.1 GCA_022511355.1 Alistipes sp. | reverse complement strand
ACTCCGAGATTGCCGAGCAGGCGGCGATGGCTCTTTTCAAAGGAGTGGAATGCGCCGATGAACTTATCGAGCGCTGGAGCCGTTCCGACAATGCGCTTGTTGCTTATGCGGCATTGCTTACGGCCGCCCGCAACGAACGATGCTGCGCGGAATCGGCCATTGCGGCGGCAGAAGCGATTGTAGCCCGATTCGAAGACAACCGTCTTGTCGGTCAGGGTGCGGTTGCAGCTTTGAGTGCCCTCTATATGCGTTCGGCCGATGCGGTAAGGCAATCGGCCGAAAGAATCTCTAAAAATATTACGCCTACAGCCCGATTCGTATCCGAGGAGCTTTCGTGGCGGCTTGCCGTCGATTAGAAGAGCAGCGTATCGGCAGTGTCGGGCGTTATTCCGAGGTGTTTGTATGCCAACTCCGTGGCTTCGCGTCCGCGGGGTGTACGCTTTATGAATCCCTCTTTTATGAGGAACGGTTCGTATACCTCTTCGATTGTTCCGGCATCTTCGCCAACGGCTGTGGCTATCGTATTCAAGCCCACGGGGCCGCCTTTGAATTTCACTATGACAGTCTCGAGAATGCGGTTGTCCATAGTGTCGAGCCCTCGCGAATCGATATTGAGAGCCGAAAGCGCTATACGTGTGATTTCGAGGTCGATATGACCTTCGCCTTTAACCATTGCGAAGTCCCTTACGCGTCGCAGAAGCGAGTTCGCGATACGCGGTGTTCCGCGCGAACGCAATGCCACTTCGGTAGCGGCATCGTTGTCGATGGATATACCCAGAATCGAAGCCGAACGTTTTACGATTTTTGCGAGTACAGCTGCGTCGTAATACTCCAGATGGCACTGAATGCCGAATCGGGCACGCAGGGGAGAGGTAAGCAGTCCGCTGCGGGTGGTGGCTCCGACCAGAGTAAAGGGAGCGAGTTCTATCTGTATGGAACGTGCCGACGGTCCTTTGTCGAGGACTATGTCTATCTTGAAATCCTCCATGGCCGAATAGAGATACTCTTCGACTATGGGGCTCAGACGGTGAATCTCGTCGATGAAAAGCACGTCTCCGGCGCTAAGGTTGGTCAGCAGTCCTGCGAGGTCGCCGGGTTTGTCCAGCACCGGACCCGAGGTGACGCGCAGTTGTGCGCCCATCTCATTGGCGATGATATTTGCCAGAGTGGTTTTGCCGAGACCCGGAGGTCCGTGGAGGAGTACATGGTCGAGCGAATCGCCGCGCATCAGCGCCGCCTTGATGAAGACCTGAAGATTGTCCACGATCTTGTCCTGACCGGAAAAATTGGCAAGTTCCTGCGGTCTTATGCGGTTTTCGAATTCGCCGTCACTCTCACCGTATCCGAAATTTCGTTCTGTTGCCATAGCACACGGTAATTGTTTTTGCAAATATAATCATTTTCCGCGATTATCTCGGATTTAATTGCATCCGGCTGTGCCATTCGACAAAAAAATAGGTAAAACTTTTTATTGTAAGAAAGAATTATATATCTTTGTCCGATAATGCGTATGTGCGTAAGGAGTGCAACGGAGAGGGTATGCAGACAAAAAAGCAGATGCGACGAACATCGCATCTGCACCGTGAAGCAGTAGTCCCGAAAGGATTCGAACCTTCATCACAGGAACCGGAATCCTGCATTCTATCCATTGAACTACGGAACCG
>JAFLRS010000181.1 GCA_022511355.1 Alistipes sp. | reverse complement strand
AATTCAACATCTACCGCGACACCGTAATGGTCATAATCGTTCTGCCCGATTCGCCTTCGCAGAAAGCGGGATTGCGGGCGGGAGACCGCATTGTCGAAATCGGAGGAAAAACAGCGGTAAAAGCCTCCCGAACCGACATCATGTCGCAGTTGCGAGGCAAAAACGGAACCTCCGTCAATGTAGGCATTCGCCGTCGGGGTTTCGGCGAAACGCTGCGATTCGACATAATTCGCGGAAAGATTCCCATCAAAAGCGTGGAGGCGGCATATCTTATCGACAACCGTATCGGATATGTAAGAGTAAGCCGTTTCGGCAACACCACGGCCGCCGAACTGGAGAAAGCAATGGCCCGACTCGGAAAAACAGAGGCCATGATACTCGATTTGCGCGGCAACGGAGGCGGAATCATGGAGCAGGCGATACGTATGGCGGAGCTGTTTCTGCCTGAAGGTACGCTGATACTCTCCACCGAAGGCGACAATGTCAAATCGCAGCAGTTCACCGCAGGACGCAAAGGCCCCTATAACAACAAAGAGCTCGTGGTGTTAATAGACGGTGCATCCGCATCGGCAAGCGAAATAGTGGCAGGCGCATTGCAGGACTGGGACCGTGCCGTAATAGTCGGTGCGCCGAGCTTCGGAAAGGGTTTGGTGCAGCGCCAGGTGATGCTTCCCGACAGCTCGGCCGTGCGAATAACCGTCTCGCGCTACCACACGCCCACGGGACGCGTAATACAGCGGCCATACGAAAAAGGGCATCGGGAAGAGTACTACCTCGCTCATCGGGAACGGCTCAACGGCCGGACCGCCGACTCGGTTTCGACCGAAAGTCTGCCCGCATACAAAACGTTGCGGAATGCCCGCACCGTCTACGGAGGCGGAGGAATAACGCCCGACATCGTCGTTCCGCAGGATACGACCGCCATAACCGCATACATAGCGGTCATGTCGTCAAAAGGGCTTATGACAGAGTTTCTCCACGGATTTATCGACCGCGAGCGGGATTCGCTGACCGTGCGATACCCCGATTTCGAACTGTTCGACAGCGAATTTTCGCTCTCCCCCGAACAGCTTGAAGAGTTTTTCGCTCTCGGAACCGACAACGGAGTCGTATGCGAAAGCGAAGAGAGAAAGGAGTCGGAGGCATTCATACAGATATTCGTCAAGGCTTATGCGGCACGCATACTCTTCTCCGACAGCCATTATCGTCGCGTACTCAACGAAAACGGCGATGATGCATACAAAACGGCAGCAGAACTGGCCGCCGACCCGTCACGAATAAAAGCTCTGTTGGAAGGCGACACGAAATAAAAAACGGATGAGATGAACATAGTAAAAAAAGTATACGACTGGATGCTCTCGTGGGGCAGTTCGAAATGGGGAGGAACGGCACTCTTCATATTCGCCTTTGCCGAATCGTCATTCTTTCCGATTCCGCCCGACGTGCTGCTTATCGCATTGTGTCTCGGAGCGGCGGCAAAATCGTTCCGATACGCCTCGATATGTCTGTCGGGGTCGCTGCTCGGAGCACTTGCAGGCTATGCACTCGGATTCTTTCTGTGGCAGACTCCGTCGGGAGAGTTCACACCTCTCGCCTGCTTCTTCTTCGACAATGTATTCTCGATAGACGGATTCCGACGCGTGGCGGAACTCTATGACCGTTACAACTTCTGGATAGTCTTCACCGCAGGATTCACCCCGCTGCCCTACAAACT
>JAFLRS010000180.1 GCA_022511355.1 Alistipes sp. | reverse complement strand
CCATGTCCCGTTCGGCAAGCAGGTCCGTCAGGCTGCGCCCTCCTACGATTGTTCGTGTATTTGTATGCATAAATTGATACTATGAAATTTGCAGCGGCATTCGGGTCTACGACTATATACTCTAAACGATCCTCGAAATTATCCCGATTGTTTGTAATGGCCAGTCTTAAATTGAGGTAATCTTCTATACACAGTCTATCATCGCAACAGATGATAGTCATGATGTACGCCGAAATCTGTCCGATATCTGACATTTGTCTGCGAACCTCGGTCAGGACCGAGTCCATATTGTCGCCGGCAACTTTTATTTTGTGCAAACTGGACCGATGATGACGGTGCAGAAAAGAGCGTACATCCATAAAATCATAACCAGCTAAACATCGTCTCGTTGTCATAGTATTCAGTCTTATTTAAAATCCTATTCTTCGCCTTGCGCTGTCGCTGTTCGCCAGCTGCTCGGCGCGGCACATGGCATGCAATTTCTCCGATGATGGCTCCTCGCCGTTCAATATCAGTTCGACCGTGCGTTTGCGGGCGATGTTCTCGATTTGTCCTCCGCTGAAATCGTACTCCGCAGCCAGCTGTTCGGCCAACGGCACGGCCAGCGTCGGAATCATCGACTGCCATATCGAACGCTTCGCCTCCAACGATGGGCGCGAAAACTCGATTTTGTAGAGAAACCGCCGCTCAAATGCCTTGTCGAGGTTCTGCGTGAGGTTGGTGGTTGCTATCATAATGCCGTCCAACTGCTCCATCTCCTGCAAGATGATATTTTGAATCGAGTTCTCCATCTTCTCGACGGCCCGCTGCGCTCCCTCCTGACGGATTCCCAACACCGCATCGGCCTCGTTAAAGAGCAGAATGGGCGCACGCTCGCACTGCTTGACATAGTTGCGGTAGCGGTCGAATGCCGCCTTGATATTCTTTTCGCTCTCGCCGACCCAACAGCTCTTTATCTGCGAGACATCGACGACCATCAAATCGCGCTGCGTGCGGCGCGCCAGCTGGTAGACCGTCTCCGTCTTGCCCGTGCCGGGCGAGCCGTAAAAAAGGCAGGCGAAGCCCTTTCGCATACCGTTTTCTTCGAGTCGCTGTTGTACCGATGCAAACTTTTCGGGCATCAGCAACTCCGACAGCTGCTCTATCTGGCTTCGCTCGCGCGGATTGTAGAACAGCGACTTCTCGGCAAACGAGTTGTGTTTAAGCAACTCCTTTTGATTTTTGGCCTGCTGCTGCCCGATATTCAAATCCTTGAACAGCATATCTTTTGCCTTGTTCGTGAGTTTAAAGTACGAAGTATCGCTCATGCCGTCGGAGTTGCAGTTCTCGAAAATCCCTTGTCGGAATAATCCGTTTTCGCGCCGTTTCATCTCACCTCGTATCATGCGCAATGTCGATTTCGACTCGAAATAGTCCTCCCAGTCGTGCTCACCAATCATATCGTCGTCCTCATTAATGAAACGATTGCAGAAGATGTAAAAGAGCAGACGCTCGTCGGCATCGCCCAAATCGAGCAACTTTGCTGCTTTGCAGTATTCGAGATGCATGTTGTCGCCAACCAACGAGTCTATTTTTTGCGTGATGTTGTCCCCCGACTCGTAATCATCGAATATTTTAGCCATCGCATCGAAGAACTTTTCGGGCGACAGGCCGCTGATGGATTCGGGTGCGTAGACCTTGTTGTCCTTGAACGCCGTAACCACATCCGTCGGCAT
>JAFLRS010000018.1 GCA_022511355.1 Alistipes sp. | reverse complement strand
GTCTGCATCGACAGCGACGACTATATGCCCGACAATGCCGTGGAGTTGATTGTCGGGAGTTGGCGTGCGAGGGGTTCGGAACGTTATGCCGGCATTGTCGGTCTTGATTTCTATGCCGGCACCGAACGGCCTGTTGCGGGGTATTTCCCCGAGGGCATGACCGAATGTTATCTTCTGGACCTCTACATTCGCGGCATACACCGCGGAGACAGCAAGCAGGTGATGAGGAGCGATATAGTTAAGCGGTTCGCTCCGATGGAGGGTTTTCGGGGCGAGAAGAATTTCAATCCCGTATATATGTTGCTGCAGGCGGCCGACGAGTTGCCGATGCTGTTGTTGAACGAGAATCTATGTTTTGTGGATTATAACCAGTCGGACAGTATGTCGGCCTCGATATACCGTCAGTATCTGGACAGTCCGCGCAGTTTCGCGAAGCAGCGGCTTATGGAGATGGGGCTTAAACGTTCGACATTCGCAAACAATCTCCGCCTTATGATTCATTACATTGCAAGCTCCATTATCGCCGGCGACAGAGATTGGATTAAGAGGACTCCGCACAAAGTGCTTGCCGTCGTGTGCGCTGTTCCGGGATACCTGCTTTATCGTTATATTTTGTACAGAAACCGCCATGTCGGGCAACAGATTTAGAATAGTTCACATAATCACTTCGTTGCGGTTCGGGGGAGCGGAGCGGTTGGTCGCCGATATGCTGCCGCGGATGCGGGAACGCGGACACGAAGTCGAACTGATTGTCTTCGACGGAATACGGACTCCGTTCCGCGAACAGCTCGAACAGCGCAATATAAAGATTCATTCGTTGGGATGCGGAACCGGGCAGATGCGGAATCCCCTGCATCTGTTGCGGCTGGGAAAATATCTCGACCGCGGACGTTTCGATATCGTTCACACTCACAATACCCCTTGTCAGCTGTTTACGGCTTTGGCGGCCGGCAAAAATGCCCCGATTCTTGTTACCACCGAACACAACACCTTCAATCGCCGACGCAACTGGCGGTGGTACGAAGGCATCGACCGTCGGATGTACCGCCGATACGACCATATAATCTGTGTGGGCGACCGGACGCGGAGCAATCTCATCCGGCTGTTGGGCGCTGAATTCGATGACGGCAAAATATCGGTCGTGCGCAACGGAATCGACCTCCGGCGGTATACGGAGGCGGCTGCCGACACGTCATTGCGCGGGAGTGCCGGCAACGGAAGCCGTACAGTCGCCATGATAGCGGCTTTTCGGGAGCAGAAAGACCAGCCGACGTTGATAAGAGCCATGCAGCTGCTGCCTGCCGAATATCGTCTGCTGCTTGCGGGCGACGGCGTCACCCGCGAAAGGTGCGAGCGTCTGGCCGAAGAGCTGAATGTGGCCGAAAGAGTCTGTTTCGCGGGCTTCAGAACCGATGCGGCGGCGATAGCGGCTTCGGCGGATACGGTGGTGCTTTCGTCGCATTACGAGGGGATGTCGCTTGCGAGCATCGAGGGTATGGCTTCGGGCCGTCCTTTCATTGCGAGCGATGTGGAGGGTCTGCGCGATGTCGTCGGGGGAGCGGGGCTGCTTTTCCGGCACGAAGACCATGAAGAGCTGGCCGGACTTATACGCAGAGTGTGCGAAGATGAAGCGTTCGGTTCGGCGACGGCGGCACGCTGCCGCGAGCGGGCCTTGCAGTATGATATCGAGGATACGGTGGAGGGTTATGAACGAATCTATGCGGAACTTGTGAAACGTAATAAATGATATGACAAAATGAATATGAAGAAGATTGCAATCATGCTGTTGTCGGCCGTATGGCTGCCGATGGCGGTGACGGTATCGGCGCAGACGAAGCCTCTGTGGGTGCAGAATGGAGTCAGGTCGTTGAACAACCGTGTCAAGAGCGGCGACTACCGTTTTCATGCGTTCAAGACTACGGGTACATATTTCAATCAGTTGGAGGCGGAGCGTTTCGAGCCGCTGAAGGAGGCGTTGGCTGTCCGTTACGGAGTGGGTACGGGCGGAATGCTGCTGGACAGTGTGGCCGCAGAAGGAGGGTCTGTTTTTCGCATATCTTTTCTCGACGGAGCAGGCAAGCCGGCGGAAGTTTTTGCGCGGTTGGTGGATGACTGGGCGCGCATCGACGATGATGTCACCAAATGGGGTTTCGAATTTTATCAGCTCTATGCGGTTTCGGAGCCTGATGCGGGAGCCGCATTCGACAACTTCAGCCTGACGGAACGATATGGAGTGAAGCCGTTGTTCATGTCGCTGATTCCGGGTTTGGGTCAGATTCACAAAGGTCAGAAGGGGAAAGGTTATGCCATTCTGGGCGTGGAAGCGGTGCTTATAGGCGGTACGGTCTATTCGGCTCTCGAGACTGCGCATTACAATCGCCTTGCGCGCGAGAACCCCGGTGCCGCCGACAGTTTCCGCAGCAACGCCGCCACGTTCCGCAGTATGCGCAACACCTGTCTTATTCTGGCGGGCGGTCTGTACATCTACAACCTTATCGACGCTGCCGTGGCCAAGGGCGCACGCAGAGTAGTCATCAGTCGCGGCGGGGCTCCTGCCGCCGAATTGGCATTCGCGCCCGTGATAACCGATGACGGAGCTGCGGGTGCGGGTATGTCGGTGAGATTCTGATATGCGTAAAATCATTCTTGCCTCGACGGTTCCGGTTTCGCTGTCGCTCTTTTTTCGGGGATTGCTGCGCGAACTCTCGGACGAATACGAGGTCGCGGCACTCTCCTCGCCCGAACCCGAACTCGAAGAGGTTGCACGTCGCGAAGGCGTAAGGAGCTTCGGAATATCCATGCGTCGGGGCATTGCTCCGATTCATGACCTCGCGGCTCTGTTTCGCATTCTGAGTCTGTTTCGGCGCGAACGGCCGCAGATGGTACACTCCATAACCCCCAAGGCGGGACTGCTGTCGATGATGGCGGCACGGATTGCGGGGGTTCCCGTGCGGGTTCACACCTTTACGGGGTTGATGTTTCCCTCTTCGCGCGGATTCCGCAGGCGTCTGCTGATGACGACCGACCGCATAACCTGCAGGTGCGCCACTCACGTAATCGCCGAGGGCGAGGGGGTGCGCGGCGACCTGCTGAAATATGGAATAACCCGCAAAAATGTCCGCGTGCTGGGTTACGGCAATCTTCGCGGAGTGGACATGGAGTACTATTCGCGCACGGCGGAGGTTGCGGAGCGGGCGTCGGCGTTGCGGGCTTCGCTCGGAATCTCCGACGGAGGTTTCGTCTTCGTGTATGCGGGCCGGGTGGTTCGCGACAAGGGCATCGACGAACTTGCGGAGGCTTTTTGCCGGTTGAGGTCCGAGGGTGCGGATGTGCATCTGCTGCTTGCGGGCTGTATGGAGTCGGGCGATCCGGTTTCGCCCCGAACAGAGGAGATTATAGCTTCGAACGAAGCGATTCGTTTCACGGCGCGATGGATGGACGATGTGCGTCCGTGGTATGCGGCGGCGGACGCTTTGGTCTTTCCGAGTCACCGCGAGGGTTTCCCCAATGCGGTTCTCGAGGCAGGGGCGATGGAGCTGCCCTCGATAGTCACCGACATCAACGGTTCGCGCGAGATAATCCGCGACGGCGAGACGGGAATCGTCATTGCGGCCGGCGATGCCGAAGCTCTTTACGAAGCCATGAAGCGTATGGCCGGCAATCGCGGACGGGCGGCCGCAATGGGAATCGAAGCCCGCAAGGCGGTGGCGGAGCGTTGGGAGCAGAGCTTCGTGCGGGCGAAACTTAAGGAGTTCTACCGCGAGATTTCGATATGACTTCGCTGTTGATATTCATAAAGCACCGTTTTCCGTGGATATGGCGTGCGGTGGAGGCTGTGAACAGCCGTCTGTTCGCATGGCGTTACCCCCGTTTCGGGAGCGTGGTTGCGGCGGCGACGGCAGAGTTCGTGACGGCCGATTTCGCCTTCTCGCCCGTGACGGCGGAGGAGACGGAAGAGTTGTCGTCATTTTTGAGTTCGCAGCCTGCGGAGCGGACGGTCTGGTTCAATCCTCACCGATTCGATGCCGGAACTCTGCGCCGGCTGCAGTCCGACCCCGCATTCGCCATGATGAAGATGACCCGTCGTGCGGATGGCACTCTGGCGGGATACCTTTTTCTGCGCTGTTTTTTCACGGGCAAGGCTTTTCACGGTCTGCTTGCCGATGCGTCGTGTTCGGGTCGGGGAGCGGGTCGTGCGATGTGGTCGCTTTCGGCGCGAATCTGTTCTCGTGCCGGATTGAGGATGCTGGCGACGGTTTCGGAGCGGAATGCGGCTTCGCTGACTTCGGCCTGTCAGGGCACCGATGTCACGATTGCGGAGCGGTTGTCGGGCGGTTATCTGCTTATAGAGTGTAAACCTCGCGATTAAAAAACAATATGTTGAAATTCGTATTCGACCGCACGGCGGCTTTTTTCGGACTGCTGACGGTATGGCCTCTGCTGCTGATTACCGCTGCGGCGGTGAGGATAAAGATGCCCGACGGTCCGGTGTTTTTCCGTCAGAGCAGGGTGGGTCGTAACGGACGGCTCTTCACGCTGGTGAAGTTCCGCACCATGAGCGTCGGTCACAACGGTTCGTGCGTGAGTGTTGCGGGCGAGAGCAGGATTACGCCGTTGGGGGCCTTTCTGCGCCGTTTCAAGCTCGACGAGATGCCCGAATTGTGGAATGTTCTGAAGGGCGACATGAGTTTTGTGGGTCCGCGTCCCGATGTTCCGGGCTATGCCGACCGTCTGGAGGGCGAGGCTCGCGCGATACTTGCTCTGCGTCCGGGGATTACGGGTCCCGCGACGCTCAAATACCGCAACGAGGAGGAGCTGCTGGCGAAGCAGGCCGACCCGCAGCGATACAACGATGAAGTGATATGGCCCGACAAGGTGCGCATCAATCTCGACTATGCGAGAAACGCGAATTTTGCGGGCGACATTAAAATAATATTGCAGACACTGCACATTTGCAAATGAAGAGACGAAGAATAAATTTGTGTCTGGCCCGCATGAGCGGCGAGGAGCAGAGGTACATACAGGAGGCTTTCGACACCGAATGGGTTGCGCCTCTGGGTCCGAATGTGGATGCTTTCGAACTCGAATTGGAGCGGTATATGGGCGAAGGCCGTCATGTAGCCGCACTGTCGTCGGGTACGGCTGCGGTCCACACGGGTCTGATACTGTCGGGCGTGGACCGCGGCGACGAGGTGATATGTCAGAGCTGGACGTTTGCGGCTTCGGCCAATCCGGTGGTATATCAGGGAGCGGTGCCGGTATTCGTGGACAGCGAACCCGACACATGGAACATCTCGCCCGAACTTATGGAGGAGGCCATCCGCGACCGCATAGCCAAACGCGGACGCAAACCCAAAGCGATAGTGGCGGTTCATATGTACGGTATGCCGGCGCGCATGACCGAGATAATGGAGATTGCCGGCCGTTACGGGATTCCGGTTGTGGAGGATGCGGCCGAGGCCATGGGTTCGCGTTACGACGGCCGTATGTGCGGAACTTTCGGCGAGTACGGAGTGCTGAGCTTCAACGGCAACAAGATGATAACCACGGGCGGCGGCGGAGCTTTGGCGTGTCCGTCGGCCGAGATGAAACGTCGGGCTCTGTTCTACGCCACGCAGGCACGCGAACCGTTCCCGTACTATCAGCACGAGCATATAGGCTACAACTACCGCATGAGCAACATCGCAGCGGGCATAGGCCGCGGTCAGATGACGGTCGTCGAGGTTCATGCGGCACATCACCGCCGTCTGGCGGCTCTCTATGCCGAACTGTTCGCCGATACTCCGGGCATCGAGGTGCATCTCAATCCGTCGGAGCGTTTCGACAGCAACTACTGGCTCAACACCATACTCATCGACCCCGAGGCCACGGGCACCGATTACGAAAGCGTGCGCCGGCATCTGGAATCGTGCAACGTGGAGAGCCGGCCGCTGTGGAAACCCATGCATCTGCAACCCGTATACAAAGAGGCTCCGCGATACGAAAACGGCGTGAGTGCCGCACTCTTCGGCCGGGGTTTGTGTCTGCCGTCGGGCCCCTGCGTGAGCGAAGATGATGTAATAATGATTGCAAATGAAATCAAAAAATGTATAAAACACTGAAAACCAAACTGCAAAGCCTGAAACTCGGACCTCATTGGGGCACTCTGCTCGCAGCCGATTCAGTCATCACCGTATTTACCGGTCTGTTCGCATATTCGTTCAATCACGGGACCTCGGCGAGTCTGAGCGATTTCGTTCCGCTGCTCTGTCTGCTGCTGGTTAATATGTTGTGCTATATGGCGGGTTTCGTGCTGCTGCAGACCTACAACAGTTTCGAAAATATGCTGCCTTACCGCAGTTCGCTGCGTTCGACTGCCGCTCTGATATTCGGAGCCTCGCTGACCGTGGTTCTGCGGCTGACGCTCCCCGACCGTTATCTGACCGTTCCGTTCGGTTACGGCGATTTGATGCTGCAAATGGTCTTTTCGTTCATGGTTATGGGCTGCCTCAGGGCGTTGGTGCGCATCCACTACGACTTCTATGTGCGCCGCAGCGATTCGAGCGGAGCCTACGGATTGAGCGACATAGCCCTGCTCAATATGGAGATGTCGGAACTTCTTCAGCGCAAGCCGATAAGCGTCAATACCGATGCCATAGGCAGCGAAATGCGCGGCAAACGCATAATGATTACGGGTGCCGGCGGCAGCATAGGCAGCGAATTGGTGCGTCAGCTGCTCGGTTACGAACCTGCATCGCTGGTGCTTATCGACCAGTCGGAATCGCCGCTGCACGAAGTGCGGATGATGCTCGAACGCAGCGGCTGCAATGCCGAATACAAGGCCGTGGTCACCGACATCTGCCACAGCCACCGCATGGAACATATCTTCGACCGCTTCCGGCCCGAAATAATCTTCCATGCCGCAGCCTACAAACACGTCCCCATGATGGAGGACAATCCCGTCGAGAGCGTGCTGAACAACGTCGACGGAACACGCAAACTGGCCGATTTGGCGGTGAAGTTCGGTGTGGACAAGTTCGTGATGATAAGCACCGACAAGGCGGTCAATCCGACCAATATCATGGGATGTTCGAAGCGCATCTGCGAGATATACTGTCAGAGTCTTTCGCACGACGAACATCGTCGCGGCAGCTGTCAGTTCATCACCACCCGATTCGGCAATGTGCTGGGTTCCAACGGTTCGGTGGTTCCCATCTTCCGCGAGCAGATACGCCGCGGCGGACCTGTGCAGGTGACCCACCCCGACATCATACGCTACTTCATGCTCATACCCGAAGCGTGTCAATTGGTGCTTGAAGCGGCCACCATAGGTCACGGCGGCGAAATCTTTGCATTCGATATGGGCGAACCGGTCAGAATAGCCGACCTCGCCAAAAAGATGATAAAGATAAGCGGCCGAAAAGACATAAAAATAGAATATACGGGTCTGCGCAACGGCGAAAAACTCTACGAAGAGGTGCTTACCGCCGACGAAACGGTGCTGCCCACTTCGCACGACAAGATTAAAATAGCCAAAGTGCGCGAATACGATTTCGACAGCGTGGCGGTGCGCATCGACGAGTTGGTGGCCGTCGCACGCACCTACGATGCCGAAGCCACGGTGCGTCTTATGTGCGGACTGGTGCCCGAATACAACCCCGTAAAACATAATGCGTGATGTGGCCTTTCGGAAATGGAAAATCTGCGGCTGCGGTGACGTTCGGAGGCTTCACCGACCGCCATACCCACATTCTGCCCGCCGTGGACGACGGCGTGCGCAGCATGGAGGAGGCGTTGGAGATATTGCGCATCTATGAAGCCGCGGGAATGGCCGAAGTGTGGTGTACGCCCCACATAATGGAGGATATCCCCAATACGACATCGGCTCTGCGCGAGCGGTTCGCCGAACTCGAAGATGCCTATACGGGCGGAATGCGTCTGCACCTCGCTTCGGAGAATATGCTCGACAATCTGTTCGAGGAGCGTCTGGCCGCGGACGACTTGCTGCCCCTCGACGACGGACGGCTGTTGGTCGAGACCTCCTACTTCAATCCGCCGATGGATTTGCACGATATTCTCATACGCATAAAGCAAAGCGGCTATACTCCGGTTCTGGCCCACCCCGAACGATACATCTACATGGAGAGAAGGGAGTATGCCGAACTGAAAAATATGGGAATCGAATTCCAACTCAATGTACCGTCGCTGTCGGGGCTCTATGGCAAACACGCCCGTCAAAAGGCCGAATGGTTAAGAAACAGAGGACTTTACGACTGTATGGGAACCGATGTGCATAATAAATATATGGTTGAAAAATTTTTGAAAAAGTAGAAAAATAGTTATAATTGCACGATGAAATTCAGAAAAACGGGTTTTTACTCGGCAAAAAAAATGATTTTTGCCATTGCGGCCGCACTCTTTATGCTGCCGTCGTTCGCACAGTCGGTCGGCATGAGAGAGGTGCTGCGCGACACTACATATTATGAATCTCCGACAGAAATTGAGATTCAGCGCGATTCGCTGAACGACCCCATGCGCGTCGTCACGAACCGCTTCGGCAAAGACTGGTTTCTCTTCGGCGACGTGGGTATTCATACATTCCGCGGCGACTATTCGCGATTGGGCAAGTTTGCGGGCACGCTGTCTCCCGACTTCGAAATAGGATTCGGAAAGTGGTTCACGCCCGGAATCGCATTGCGTGTGAGCGCTATGTACTCCAATACGCGCGGATATTTCAGCGAAGATTTGCACAACAATCCCAAAGCCGAGGATTACACCTACACTCCCATAAAAGCGAGCTGGTTCGACTTTAATGCCGGCGCGTTGCTCAACCTGTCGCGTCTGTTCGTCGGTTACGAGGGCGTGGGCAGCAGCCGTCTGATGAATCAGTTCTATCTCTATGCCGGCGTCGGCATCGTACACCATACCGGCTACGGCAAGAGCTACGGCTCCAAAAACGAATTGAGCGCGCGTCTCGAATTCCAGTACAGCCGCTTCTTCAACCCCAAAAAGCGAGTATCGCTCGACCTCAAGGCGCGCAGCATATTCTACGAAACGAGTCATGACGGCGAGGGCGGACAGTCCAATTATGCGGCCCGCAAAATCGACCTCAATCTGGGCGTTTCGCTCGGTTTGACGGTCTATCTGGGCAAGGGTTGGGGTCAGAGTACGACCACCATCTATCAGCGCGACTACCGCGAACAGAGAGTGACGGTGGTGCAGGAACGCGAAGTCAAAGAGCCGAAAATCGAATACGGAACCTTGACCTTCTATGTGTTCTATCCCAACAACTATTCGGGTCGCGACGATGCTCCGCTGGTGGCGGGGGCTCCGGTCAATGCGCTGGACTATCTTGCCGGCGGTATCTTTACCCAAAGACGATATGTGAATACGGCGGCCGTGACTTCGCGTCTGGCGCAGGGGGATTCGCCCAACAGACTGGCTACGGAGAACATCCCCACCGAACCTGCCGACCGCGATTTCGCAATCGACTACGTGCCGCGCGGATATGAGATGTCCGATTCGGCTCCGATGTCGCTGAGTTTGCTGCCCGAGGATATGAAGGAGTTTCGCGAACGTGCCGGATTCTACTATGCGCCCATCTTCGACGGCCGCAATGTGTGGATGTACCGTATCGACAATGCCGCTTTGGGTCAGAATCTGTTGAGCAGCGACAACTATGCGGAGACCGAATCGTTCGGATTGAATGCGCATGGCGGTTTGGAGCTGGTGCGCGAACACATGGATATCGCCGAGGATGATACGCTTGTAAGTTTTGCCGACGTATATGCGGCGATGACCTCCGATGAGGGTTACATAGGCCGATATGCCGATTCGGAGACGGTCGATTATGTGAAACGCGTGCTGGAGAACGGCGTGATTACGATGATTCAGGCCGAAGGTCTGGCGACGAGTCAGGACAACTATTCGGGCGCGAATGCCGAGAGAATCGGTTCCGAACGCAATACCGCTTTGTCGCAGAACCGTGCCAATACGGTTGTGACGTGGCTTAAGGAGAACGACCGTTTGAGCAATGCCGCTTCGCAAATCTATCTTGTGAGCAGTCTGGGCGGTCCGGTGCGCCGTGTGGACGACGCAAGTACGCGCGGTTTGAATGCCAAGCTTAACCGCTGCGTGAAGGTGCGTGTTCACTACATGATGAAGTAGTGCGTGCCGCTGCAGGTCGGGAGCCCGATTCGCCCGCTCCGATTCCGGTGCTTTGAATGACGTGCAGACAACATACAGTTACAAGAGATCTTCCATTATGCAAAAAAGAGCTTTGATAACGGGCGTGACCGGACAGGACGGCTCCTATCTGTCGGAACTGCTCCTCGAAAAAGGTTATGATGTCCACGGCACGATTCGCCGTTCGTCGGTCGATTTTCGGGAGCGTATAGCCCATCTCGAGGATAATCCCCGCTTTCATCTTCACTATGCCGACCTCGGCGACTCCATGTCGCTGATGAAGGTTATAGGCAAGGTCCGCCCGCACGAAATCTACAATCTGGCGGCACAGAGTCATGTGCAGGTGTCGTTCGATGTCCCCGAATTTACGGCCGACGTCGATGCCACGGGCGTGCTGCGCATTCTCGAAGCCGTGCGTCAGTGCGGACTGGCCGATTCGTGCCGCATATATCAGGCTTCCACTTCGGAGCTTTACGGCAAGGTCGAATCGGTGCCTCAGAACGAAGAGACTCCGTTTCATCCGTACAGCCCCTATGCGGTGGCCAAACTCTACGGCTACTGGATAGTCCGCGAATATCGCGAAGCCTACGGAATGTTCTGCTGTTCGGGCATTCTGTTCAATCACGAATCGGAGCGTCGCGGCGAGACCTTCGTCACGCGCAAAATCACTCTGGCGGCGGCCCGAATAGCCCAAGGCAAGCAGCGTAAGCTTTTGTTGGGCAATCTCTCTTCGCGTCGCGACTGGGGCTATGCCAAAGATTATGTGGAGTGTATGTGGCTTATGCTGCAGAACGATATTCCCGAGGATTTCGTAATCGCTACGGGCGAACAGTATTCGGTGCGCGATTTCTGCCGTCTGGCGTTTCATTACGCGGGCATCGAACTCCGATTCGAGGGCGAAGGCGAGAATGAGAGAGGTATCGATACGGCGACGGGCAGAGTGGTTGTCGAGGTTTCGCCCGACTTCTATCGTCCGACCGATGTGGTGAATCTTTTGGGCGACCCTTCGAAGGCGATGCGCCGATTGGGTTGGAATCCGAAGCGCACGACTTTTCCGGAGTTGGTCCGCATCATGGTGGAATCCGACATGGCGAAGGTTGCGGCGGAACGTGCGGGCGAACAGGTCCGCGTCAATCTGGCCGAGTATCTCGAGAAGGGCATTCTTAAATAGCAGGGGATGGACAAGAGTTCTAAAATATATGTGGCGGGACACCGCGGGATGGTGGGTTCGGCGATTGTGCGCGAACTTGAGCGTCGCGGGTATGTGAATATCGTGACCCGCACTCATGCGGAACTGGATTTGTGCCGTCAGGCCGAGGTGGAGGGATTTTTCGCGTCGGAGAGGCCCGAATATGTATTTATGGCGGCGGCGAGAGTGGGGGGCATCGAGGCGAACCGCACCATGCCGGCCGATTTTCTCTACGAGAATATGATGCAGGAGATGAACGTAATAGATTCGGCGCGTCGGACGGGCTGCCGCAAGCTGTTGTTTTTGGGTTCGTCGTGCATCTATCCCCGAATGGCTCCGCAGCCTATTCGCGAGAGCAGTCTGCTTTCGTCGTCGCTCGAACCGACCAACGAAGCGTATGCTTTGGCGAAGATTTCGGGTCTGAAGTATTGCGAATATCTCAACCGCCAGTACGGCACCGATTTCATAAGTGCCATGCCGACCAATCTTTATGGTCCGGGCGACAATTACGATGCTGTCCGGAGTCATGTGCTGCCGGCGCTTATACGCCGATTCCACGAGGCCAGGATGCAGTCGTTGCCGCGAGTGGTGTGCTGGGGCGACGGAACTCCGCTGCGTGAATTTCTGTATGTGGACGATTTGGCGGAGGCGTGTCTGTTCCTGATGGAGAATTACAGCGGCGACGAGTGCGTGAATGTAGGTTCGGGCCGCGAGGTGTCGATAAGGGAGTTGGCATTGACGGTTGCCGGAGCCGTGGGTTACGAGGGCGAGATAGAGTGGGACCCGTCGAAGCCTAACGGTACTCCGCGCAAGCTGTTGGATTTGTCGAAGATTGAGTCGATGGGCTGGCGGAGCAGAGTTTCGCTCGAGGAGGGTATCCGTCTTGCGTATGCCGACTTTTTGAGTCGTTTCGGAGCATAGTCCGCGCGTTGTCGGTTTTTAATCCGCGTCTTTTTCGTGAAGACGCGGATTTTTTATTTTCGCGCCCGAATGTGATATAAAACCCCGTGTTAGTAAAAAAATTTAATAATATTGCGGGTAAAATAACGTTAAAAATATTGCGAAGGATTTGCAGATTGTTAAAAAATCATTATATTTGCTAAATCTAACGTATAATTTGAATGAACCGTCAGCGTACATACGTTAAATTTACCCCCCCCCGTTCAGGTAGGCTAACTCGTTGGCTTACTGGATATTACACATCATTTAATCTACCACCCGATATGCCCTGACGACTAAACTGCGGTTTGGTCGGTCAGCGGTTCGTCGTGCCGTTAATCGAGGTTCGTGCTGCAGACGGCATGAAAAAAATGCAAAAAAAACGAAAAAACCAATCAAAAAAATACCAACACGTAAAACTAAGGACGATTAATGAAAGAATTTTACACAAAAACAGTCAGGCGAATATTTGCATTCGCGGTGCTGTGCCTGTTTTCGTCGGCGTGGGCATCTGTTTACGGACAGAGCCGGAGCGTTACGATAACGGGTACCGTGTACGATGAGATGAACATGCCGGCCATCGGAGCGAACGTGCTGGAGAAGAACACCGTGAACGGCGTTGCAACCGACGTGAACGGACGCTACTCCATCAAGTTGGAAAATCCGAGCGGCGTGCTTGAATTTTCGTACCTCGGCTATGCCACTCAGGATGTGGCTGTGGCCGGACGCACTGAAATAGACGTGGTGCTGCAACCCGACAACAACATCGAAGAGATTGTGGTGGTCGGTTACGGCGTCCAGAAGAAAGAGTCTGTGGTGGGAGCCATTTCGACGGTCGAAGTCGGCAACCTCAAGGTGAATAACTCACAACTTTCGACCTCGCTGGCGGGTCAGCTGGCGGGCGTGGTATCGTTGGCGCGTTCGGGCGAACCGGGCAAGGACGGTGCTGCGGAGTTCTACATCCGCGGTGTATCGTCGTTCCAGGGCAGCACGACGCCGCTGGTGCTTGTCGATGGCATCGAGCGCGATCTGGACCTTGTGGACACCGACGATATCGAGTCGTTCTCGATACTTAAGGACGCATCGGCATCGGCGGTATACGGTGTGCGCGGTGCGAACGGTGTCATCATCATCACCACCAAGAAGGGTAAGGAGGGCCGACCCGAAGTGAAGGTTCGTGCCGAAACGGGTATCACCCAATCGACGCGCCGTCCCCGATTCGTGAATTCGGAGCAGTGGGCGCGTATGTACAACGAGGCCACCAGTTCGAATTACTATTCGCTGTCGGACCTCGAGAAGTACAGCAATCAGAGCGACCCCGACCTCTTCCCCGATGTGGACTGGATTAATTCGCTGTTCAAGAAACTGGCGAACAATCAGCGTGTCAATGCTTCGATTTCGGGCGGCGGTCAGGTGGCACGTTATTATATATCGGGAAGCTTCTACAACGAGTCGTCGATTTTCCGCAATGCGGGCGACATCTACGGCTACAACTCCTCGATTAACTACAACAAGTTCAATTTCCGCGCTAACGTGGATATGAACCTCACCAAAACGACGGTTTTGGGCGTCAATCTGTCGAACATCTACGAAAAGAGTTTCGGTCCGGGTTCGTCCAAGGGCGACATTTGGGGTTATGCCTTCATGACCTCGCCGAATGCATTCCCCGTCGAGTACTCCGACGGCACCATTTCGGCTCCGTCGAACTCTACCGGTTTCAACCCGTGGAACCTTTTGGTTCACGGCGGTTATCAGGAGCAGTTCTGGAACTCGGCACAGTCGCTCATAAGCCTCAATCAGGATTTCGGATTCATCACCGAGGGTCTTCAGGCCAATATCAAGTTCTCGTGGGACGCATGGAACACCCAGCTTCAGAGCCGCACCAAGACTCCGCAGCAGTTCCACGCAACGGGACGCGAAGCCGACGGTTCGCTCATCTACGGCGACCCCATCTATTCGGGAACCGAGAGTCTGAGCTATTCGGCGAGCGCACAGAGTCAGGTTACAACCTATCTCGAAGGCTCCATCACCTACAACCGTATGTTCGCCAATGCTCACCGCGTGGGCGCCCTGTTCCTCTACAACCACAAAATCCGCCGAATCACTTCGGGCGGTTCGGCTACGACCTCGCTGCCTTACAAGAATCAGGGTATCGCGGCCCGTGTCACCTATGCTTATAAAGACAAGTATATGGTCGAGTTCAACATGGGTTACAACGGTTCCGAAAACTTCGCTCCGGGTCACCGATTCGGTTTCTTCCCCGCAGTGTCGGGAGGTTGGCTTATTTCGGAGGAGCGCTTCTGGAAACCTGTCAAGGAGTATATCAGCACATTCAAGATACGCGCATCTTACGGTAAGGTGGGTAACGACCAGCTGCCGGGCGACCGCTGGCTCTTCCTGCCGACGATTAACGAGAGCGGCAACGGCTTCACCATGGGTGAATCGGGCGGCAACGGCGGTACGGGTATGGCTGAAGGACGTGTCGAGAACCTCGCATTCTCGTGGGAGGAGGAGACCAAACTCGACGTGGGTCTCGAACTTACGCTCTTCAATTCGCTGCGCATTCAGGCCGACTACTTCGATTCGCACCGTACCGGCATCCTTATGACGCGCGGAACGCTTCCGGGCTTTGCGGGTATGCAGGAGGGCGGCAAGCTGCCTTATGTGAATGTGGGTGAAACCCGCAACCGCGGTGTCGATATGTCGCTGGAGTGGAACCAGAAGTTC
Source organism: Alistipes sp. (assembly GCA_022511355.1). Lineage (GTDB taxonomy): Bacteria > Bacteroidota > Bacteroidia > Bacteroidales > Rikenellaceae > Alistipes. The sequence continues at coordinate 4,430 of JAFLRS010000018.1, read as the reverse complement.
GGAGAGTGGTTCGTGACTGCACGCGGAAACTTTACCTACAACCGCAACTTGCTGGTGAACAACGACGAACCCGACTGGCAGTATCTCTATCAGAACCGTATCGGCAAGCCTTACGGCGTGGGTGCGGCTCAGCCGTGGGGATTCCTGGCCGTGGGTCTTTTCGAGAGTCAGGAGGATATCGACAACTCGCCTACGCAGACTTTCGGCGAATACCGTGTCGGCGACATCAAGTATCAGGATATCAACGGTGACGGTGTCATCAACTCCGACGACCAGATTTACTTGGGCTACACCACGATACCTGAAATCACCTACGGTTTCGGAGCTACGGCATCGTGGCGCGGTCTCGACGTCAATGTATTCTTCCAGGGAATCGCTCACGTAAGCTTCTTCGAGAGCGGCGCTTCGATTCGTTCGCCATTCTCGAGCAACAACATGGAGCGTTCGGCTATTCAGCGCGACGTTTGGGACAACGGCTGGCGCACCGACCGCCCTGCGGCCGAGAATGCCAAGGCTGTATATCCGCGTCTGGCATACGGCAACGAGGCAGGTTCGTCGAACAACAATCAGCCTTCGTCGTGGTGGCAGCGCAACGGTTCGTTCCTGCGTCTGAAGAATGTGGAAATCGGTTACACGCTGCCGAAGAGATGGATGTCGAAGACGGGCTTCATGAAGTCGCTGCGCATCTATGCATCGGTAAGCAACGCCGTTACATTCTCGGAGTTCAAACTTTGGGACCCCGAAATGGGAGGCGGACAAGGTCAGGGTTATCCCCCCAACCGCGTCTATTCGGTAGGTCTTAATCTTAATTTGTAACGGAGGAGATGAATATGAAAAAGAGTATAATATATAAGGTAGCGATGTTCTTCGCGGTTGCGGCGGTCGGAGCGGCTTCGGTGTCGTGCGACAGTTTCCTCGACCGTCAGGAGGACGAGAATATGACATTCGACAAGATTTGGCAGCAGGTGGGAACCACGCAGCGCTATTTCTTCCAGTGTATGGGTTATCTGCCCAAGGAGGGCGCCGATTTGTTCGGCAGCTACGGCAATCAGTCGCTGACGCACACTTACGGTTCTTCGGACGAGAGTTCGTTCTGCTGGTCGTGGGGTTACACGTCGATAAATTACGGTTCGTGGAATGCGACCAACCTGCCCAACGGCAACTACAACCACTACTATGCGGCTATTCGCGACTGCAACATCTTCCTGCAGAACGTGATGAAATGTTCCGACCCGACGGCGGTGCTTGCCGATTTGCAGTTGTGGTACAACTGCGTGCGCTGGGCGCGTGCATACTACTACTTCCTGCTGATGCGCGACTGGGGTCCGGTCTTCCTTATGGGCGATTCGCTCATAGAGGCCGATGCTTCGCTGGCTTCGCTGGCGCGTCCGCGCAACTCGTGGGAGGAGTGCGTCGATTACGTGGTGAGCGAGATGGAGGCTGTAGCCCGCAATCTCGACACGAGTTATCCTTCGGCGCAGTACGGTCTTCCGACCCGCGGTGCGGCTTTGGCCGTTATCGCCCGTCTGAAGCTCTATTCGGCCAGTCCGCTTTTCAACGGCAACTCGCTCTACCGCAATGTGGGCGTGAATGCCAAGGGCGAACCTCTCTTCCCGAGAAACGCCAACCCCGAGAAGTGGGTCGAGGCGGCGCAGGCAGCCAAAGCGGTTATCGATTTGGGTACGTACCAGCTCTATAAAGCGGAGTCGAACAACCCCTATCTCAACTATTTGGGCATAATGATGGAGCCGTGGAATCCTGAGATTATATTCTCGAGTCAGGGTTATCAGGGCCGCTACAATTGGGGCGTTCATACGGCACCTGCAGGTTTGGCGGGTACGGCATACGGCGGTTGGGGACCCACCCAGCAGCAGGTCGATGCCTATGCGATGTCCAACGGACGCTATCCCATTACGGGTTACAACAGCGACGGTTCGCCGATCGTGGATACGTCTTCGGATTATCCTTCGAACGAGTTCCAGATACAGGCCATGTATGCCAATCCGTTCCTTGTGGCTTTGGCCGAGGGCGGCAATGTAAGTGCGCAGGCCGATACGCCGTTGATGTACGTGGGCCGCGAACCCCGTTTTTACGTGAGCGTATACTGGAGCGGAGCCATTTGGCGCAGAGGTACCGAATATACATACAAAGGCAACTTCGCCAACGGCGGAAATGCGCACACTTCGCATGACTACCCGCATTCGGGCTATCTCGTGAACCGCTATTACGACCACAAGCAGGCCAACAATCAGTGGGGCAACATCACCTTCCCGACCTATCGTCTGGGCGAGGTCTATCTCAACTACATCGAGTCTGTTCTGGAGTGCGAGCGCAACGGTGTTTCGGGCGAGGGCGTAGATCATGCATTGGCTATGCAGTACTGGGCCGAGCTTCGTGCGCGTTCGGGCATGGCACCGATTACCGACGTATATCCCGAGTCCGAGAGCAGCATCGACGACCTTATCGAGCTGGTGCGCCGCGAGCGTCGGGTAGAGTTGGCGTTCGAGGGTCTCCGCTACTACGACACCCGTCGCTGGATGATAGCGGAGCGGACCGACAACGGCAAGATGTGGGGTATGAATACGATGGCCAAAGGCAAGGACGACGAGGTTCCCGCTGAATTCTGGGAGCGCACCGCATTCGAAACCCGCGTATTCAAGAAGCAGCATTATCTTTTCCCGTTCCCGCAGCGTGAAATCGACCGAAATCACTATCTGCGCGAACAGAATAACTACGGATGGTAAGAAAGGAGACTGTAACGATGAAAAAGAGTATTAAATATATTGCAATGACGTGTGCGGCGATGCTGACCGCGGCCTTTGTGGGCTGCGAAGACCCTCACACGGTCAATCTCGAAGATTATCAGACGCTTGTCTACTTCCGCGACGGCGGTGAGCAGATTTTGACCATCACGCGCGTGGATGCACAGACCGTATGCCGCATTCCGGTGTGCAAGAGCGGACGCGACGTCACTGCCGAAACCTCGGCCGAGGTGTTGGTGATGGAACAGCGTCAGTTGGATATCTACAATATGCAGAACGGCACGCGTTATGTGATTGCACCCGAAGAGTGCTTCGAGATAACCAAGAACCGCGAAATGACCTTCACCTCCGACGACAGCTACAAGGTTGTCGAGTTGGTTGTCGATACCGATGCCCTCTTCGCCGAGCAGGAGCGTCTGAATGCCGAAGGCAAGGTGATGGTGGTGGCTATACAGCTCTATTCGCCCAGCTCGATGACCAAAGGTCTCAACTATGTGATTTTCACTCCCGAATTGGAGTATGCATATCTCACATTCGGCGACCAGCAGGCCGAAGCCGAATATACGTGCGATATGCCCGCATGGAACAATATCGACGCTTCGGTGCGGCTCAATGTCGCTAACGAATGGGGCATGACCTGCGAAGTGAGTCTGGCCGAGAATGCCGACGAGATAGTCGAGCAGATTAATGCGCAGTATGGCGACGAAAAGCAGGGACGCGTCTATTCGCTGCTTCCGGCCGACCGCTACGAACTGCCCGAGAGCATCGAACTGCCCGTCGGCAGCAGCAACGAGAACTTCAAGATTCGCGTAAACCGCTACTTTGCCGAGAGCGAGAGCGGCGAGGTCGATGAATATACGCCTCCGTTCTTCGTGCTGCCGCTCGAACTGAAGAATTTGAGCAAAGAGGGCATCGAACTCAACGAGATGAGCCGAATGACCGTTCTGCTTTCGCACGAAATGAAATTCGTGGGTCTGGAGCCGGTGAAACTTACCGCCGACAGCTTCACCTCGGATTATACTTACGAAAACACGTTAGGTGAGCTTATCGACGACAATCCCGATACATTCTGGGGTACGGTCTATAATGGAAAAGCCGGCGATGAAACTTACGGATATTATATCGACATCAAACTGCCCTCGCCTGCCCGCTACTTTATGTTTACATATTGTACGCGTGCGAACAACAACGCCGTACCTTACTTTGTGACTATCGGCGCCAGCGTCGATGGCAAGAATTGGGAGGTTATCGAAGAGGAGATTCGCTGTACGGCTACGGGACAAAAAGAGTATGCTACCATGCCGGTTGTCGGAAAGAGTGACGGCGGTCCTTACGGCTATGTCCGTTTCGGCTTTGCACAGACTTTCGGTTCTGGCGGCGGCGACCTGAGAGGTTCGGCTCCCAACGGCACGCAGCGCTCGGCGGCTTTGTCGGAACTGTCGCTCGAAGCGGGTCTTATCGAACCTATGTTCATGGCTCTCTACGACCCCGAATAATGAATTATAACGATAAAGAAAGTTCAGATTATGAAACTCAGCAAAATATTTAAGTGGTCGGCCTTCGCGGCCGTAATGCTGGCGGCAGGCTGCGTCCAGAACGGAGATGTCGACGGCGGCGGTTCGGGCGATTTCTCAATCCGAAACGACAAGGTGAAGTACGTCTTCCGCG
>JAFLRS010000179.1 GCA_022511355.1 Alistipes sp. | reverse complement strand
CTACGCTCGGGATGACAAGGGTAAGAAAAAGCAACGCAAAAACAAAAAACCTCCGAGCAACACTCGGAGGTTTTTTCGACACTGCAAATATCTTTAATTCGCCGCCGTCACCGCCTTCTTGCGACGAGACTTCGCAGATAATGCCTTTTCTACCTCTATCTGGAAATCCGAAAGTACATTCATGTAATTTATGAACGCCTCATATGACGATCCGTATGGATTGAAATATGAGTGAACATCTCCGTCGGAAAGCCATTTCGTCGCCATGTAATAGAAATGATCCGATGTCTGCATGAAATTCCATACATAATCGAAATCCGGACTCTTCAACGACTTAACCTTATCCTTCAACGCATACAGCTTCGAAAATGCTTCGTTCTGAAGTTCGTTTCCCAACCATGCGGTAATATCGCGTTCCTCGTCGGCCCACGACATCACGTGCGGACAATGCAGCACCGATACCGGCTGATGCTTCGCAGCAGCACGACTTACGGTTTCGAATTCGAGATCGCCGCGTTTGAGTACGGCCGCAGGCAGAGCCTTCATGAAATCGAGGATTCCCGTGCTGGCCTTCTGATGCTCGCCGAATGTTTCGTAGTCCATAAAGAGATTTATTACCTCTCCGTTTTCGGAAGATAACCAAGCGGCATACTTGTCGGCCGTGAGGGGATACTCGCTCCAGCCCTGATTCGAGAACCGGAATGCGATGTCATCCGAGAGTTTGTAGTTGCGCAGCAACAGACGCAGACGCTGATCTGCCGCATCGGCATATACGAAATCGGGCGACTTCCAACCCAAAACGTGCTTCGCACCCTCGGCCAGCATGGTTTTGAATCCCATGCCCGACACCATTGCCGCAATATCGTCGGAGTAGATAAGCTCCGTATTGCGGAATGCGGTGGGTTTCTGTCCGAACTCCTTGCGGATCATCGCCGAGTGAAGTTTCACCTGTTCGGTGAAATCCTCCTTCGAAGCCAAAGCCGCGAGCGAATGTGAATAAGTTTCGCCGAGAAACTCCACGCATCCGGTTTCGGCCAGAGCCTTGAACGATTCGAGTACTTCGGGAGCGTAGGCGCGGAACTGCTCGACAACGGTGCCCGTCAGCGAGAACGAACAGCGGAATTTGCCTTTGTTTTCGCGGATGAGCTTAAGCAGCAGAGCATTCATCGGGAGATAGCACTGACGGGCTATCTTCTGCATTATCGAACGGTTGGTCAAATCGTCCAGATAATTGTGGTCCTTGCCCATGTTGAAGAATCGGTAGGTCTTCAGACGCCAGGGCTGGTGTACCTGAAAATATAAACAAACGGTTTTCATATTTTTTATAATTTTTCGTTTCTCTAATTGCAGCCGTTACCTCGTTTCATCGATAACGTCCTGGTAAATTTTCTTGATTTTGGCTGCTGCCGTGTTCCATTTGAGTCCGGTAACCTCTTCGAGTCCCTTCTTGGCGAACATCGACGACAGTGCGGGGTAGGTAATCAGACCGTAGATTGCATCGGCCATTGCGTCCACATCCCAGTAGTCTACCTTAACCGCATAATCGAGTACTTCGGCCACGCCGCTCTGCTTCGAGATTATCGAGGGCACGTTCGAACGCATAGCCTCGAGGGGCGAGATTCCGAACGGCTCCGAAACCGAAGGCATGATGTAGACATCCGACAGCTGGAACATCTTGTGTACATCCTCGCCGCGCAGGAAGCCCGTGAAATGGAATCGGTCGGCGATGCCCAGACG
>JAFLRS010000178.1 GCA_022511355.1 Alistipes sp. | reverse complement strand
TTGAGGGCGCGTTCGATGTTTTCACCCTCTTTTACCGGCATGATAATCATGGTTATTTCCTCTTTTTTAATTGTACATTCGTTTTTTGTCTGCAGGGGCTCTTTCGGGTCGGGGTCGCCTCTGCGTGCCTGTCTGCGGCAGGCCCCCCGGTTGTCGGTAGTTGTCAGGATCGGTCTTTTTGCCGGTTCCGCCTACTCTGCGGGTCGAAATTCCAGGTAGGGGGCGATTCGTTCGGCCTCCTCCCGGGTAAATATGTCGTCTTCGACCATCTCTTCAGCGGTGCTCCAACCTCCTTTCAACTGTTTGATTTTCGTTATTTTCCGGATCGCTTTCGGCCCGATGTACGGGTGGCGCTCCAATTTTTTCGCGTCCGCAAAGTTAATATCAATTTTTTGAATTTCACAAGGATCGCAATAAATTTGTTTCAAAATTCGTTCGTAATTCCTGTCCGTGACGCCCGGAACCTCGGCAAGCTGTTCCACGCGTACGAATCCTCCGAGCCGTTCGCGGTAGGCGACGATGCGTCCCGCCGTGAGTTCGCCGATGCCCCATACCCGCACCAGCTCCGCCGAATCGGCCCGGTTCAGCTCGACCGGCTGGTCGTAAGGATCGGCACGTTTCTCGGGGAAGATGACATAGGGCTCCAGCAGCGCCGCTACCGAATCTCCGACCACGAAGTAGTCGGCCAGCGCTTCGATATCGTAAAACGGCTCTTTCTTGTGTTGCCGCACGAGATACTCTGCCTGTTTGCCGGTGAACAGCCCCGTGGCGGCGAGGTAACGGACACCGGCCGTGTCGAGCAAAAACAGTTCCAGCGGCAGCGGTTCGCGCTGCGGTTTGCTGCGATAGCGGCCTGTCTGTTCGAACGAGCGTTTCGGACGGCGGTACTCCTCACCGATTCGGATATACTCCTCTATTAAATAGAAGACCGAATCGCCGAACCCGTGGAGTTGCGCCAGTTTCGACGGAATGCGAATCGGACCGTTCTGCCGGTAGGCGATGAGGGCATTTGCCTGTTCGGCCGTGAATCCCATCGCGCGCATCTCCCGGTAGCTGACTTCGTTCGGATCGAACGGCTTCGGCACGAAAGGGCGGTCGGCCGCCTCCTGTTCCACCCGCCGGGCTTCGTCGGGATAGCGGTGGGGTTGTACCAGCATGAGCGCGGCGATTGCCAGTGCAGCCAGCGGCAGAAAGAGCAGCAGACCGCGAATCTCCTGTTCGTTGAACCAGTTTTTCATCGGGAACTGTTTCGAATTCGCGATCTAAAGATAAGAAAAATTCACCGGCAGTGCAAATGGATCGCTTTGCGGTCGGGGCCCCGAATCTGTTTTTGCGCTCTTTTGAGACCGGTATGTCGGCCTCTCCGAACCGGCGCTCCGCTGCGTAACGAAAAAAAATCTTTGAATAACTATAAAAAATAGTTGCATGTGAAAAATTTTTAGTTACCTTTGCGGTACGAAGAATACAAGAACCATTGGTCCGATATGAACAACGAAGGAAAAAACGAACGGCTGACCCGGCGGGAGGAGGAGCTGATGCGCTGCTTCTGGGAGCACGGGGCCCTTTTCGTGCGTGAACTGGTCGAGATGGCTCCGGAGCCGAAGCCCCATTTCAATACGCTCTCGACGATGGTGCGGGCGCTCGAAGCCAAAGGCTATCTGTCGCACAAGGCTTACGGGAGCACCTACCAGTATTATCCGCTGGTGAGCGAACGGGATTTCTCGCGCCGCACGCTGGGAAGCGTCATCAGCCGCTATTTCGAGAACTCCTGCCTC
>JAFLRS010000177.1 GCA_022511355.1 Alistipes sp. | reverse complement strand
TTCGCCTTGCGGAGAGTTTTGCGTCGCTTTTGCGGTCAAAAGCGACATAAAAAAATAAACCCTCGGTTTGGCGTCGGTTCGCCTTGCGGAGAGTTTGGTGGCACTTTTTGCGGTCAAAAGGTGCTGAAAAAAAGAGGGCTGTGTTTTCACAGCCCTCTTTTTCGGAATTATGACTTAATTCTACTCTTCATCAGTGTCGGTATATGCCTTCAACAACTTGTCCTGTACATCCGAAGGTACTTGCTCGTATGACGCAAATGCCATCGTGTACGTCGCAGCACCAGACGTCAATGACGATAACGTCGTCGAATATCTGTACAACTCCGACAACGGTACACGAGCATTCAAACGGTCAAATCCTTTATCCGATTCCATTCCCATAATCATCGCACGACGATTCTGCAAATCACTCATCACAGAACCCATATACTCGCTCGGAGTCAATACCTCAACATTGTAAATGGGCTCCATAATCTTCGGACCCGCATTCCGGAATGCCTCCTTGAACGCATTGCGCGCCGCCAACTTGAACGAAATTTCATTCGAATCAACCGGATGCATCTTTCCGTCATAAACCACCACCCGAATGTCGCGCGCATATGAACCCGTAAGCGGTCCTTCATCCATCTTCTCCATGATGCCCTTCAAAATGGCCGGCATGAAACGAGCATCGATGGCTCCGCCTACAATCGAATTGTAGAACTGCAATTTGCCGCCCCATTCGAGGTCGTACTCCTCCTTGCCTTTGATGTTCACGGTAATCTCCTTGCCGTTTACCTTATACTTCACGGGTTCGGGAATGCCCTCGTAATAAGGTTCGATAACCAGGTGAACCTCGCCGAACTGACCCGCACCGCCCGACTGCTTCTTGTGTCGGTAATCGGCCTGAGCTACCTTCGTAATGGTCTCGCGATAGGGAATCTTCGGAGCGAAATATTCCAATTCGAGTTTGTTCTCCGCCGACAAACGAGCCTTCAGAATGTTGAGGTGATGCTCGCCCTGACCCTGAATTATCGTCTGTTTCAACTCTTTAGAGTATTCTACCAAAATCGTGGGGTCTTCGTATTTGGCTTCGGCGAGCAGTTTGCCCAAACGCTCTTCGTCGGACTGTTCTTTGGCCTTGACCGCAGCACGGTAACGCGGTTCGGGGAAGACGATGGGTTCGACAGCCACCGGCGACGACGGAGCCGCCAAAGTATCGTTGGTGCGCGTACCTTTGAGCTTCACGGTGCAGCCGATATCGCCTGCCGACAGCGACGAAACCTTGATGCGGTTCTTGCCGGCAACGGCGAACAACTGCGAAATCTTCTCCTTGTTGCCCGTGCGCGAATTCACGAGTTCCATGCCTTCGGTGACGGTGCCGCGAATCACGCGGATGTAGGAGATTTCGCCGATATGCTGTTCGAGCTGACTCTTGAATACGAAAGCCGCTGCGGGTTCGGATGCTTCGGCCGACAACTCTTCGCCCTCGGTGGTGAGGAATTTGGGAGCGGTCAGCGGACCCGGAGCCACATTGATTATGAACTCCATAAGTCGTTTGGTGCCGATGTCGCGCTTGCCGCTGGTGCAGAATATCGGCATCAGTTCGCGGCGGGCAAGTCCTATCTTGAGTCCCGCGCGGATGTCGTCCTGAGTAAGAGTGCCCTTTTCGAAATACAACTCCATGAGGGCATCGTCATGTTCGGCGGCCATCTCCACGAGTTCTTTGTTGAGTTCGCCGGCACGTTCAGCCTCTTCGGCGGGGATTTCCAGCTCTTCGCGGGTGCCGTTTTCGTCCTTGAAGCGGTACATCTTCATCATCAGCACGTCGA
>JAFLRS010000176.1 GCA_022511355.1 Alistipes sp. | reverse complement strand
TTACGGCTCCGCCCGTCGGAGTGTAGAGCGTGATGTTCTCGATTTCGTCCACCGATTCGCGGAACTGCTTCGCGTAACGTACCAGAATGTCGTACTCTTCACCGTCTTCGCGGTAGTACGAAGCCACCGAACCGTTCACGCGGTTGCGCAGATAGGTCGCCGCCGTAGCTACATTGAGTCCGTTCATGGCGAGCTTCTCGCGGTCGAACACCACCTGATATTCGGGCGTATATTCGTCGCGCGAAATGGTAACCTCGGTACAGCCGTCGATTCCGAGCATCATCTCTTTGATTTCGGCAGCTATGCGGTCGGTCTCGGTCAAATCGTAGCCGTACAGCTCGACATCCACCGACGACTGTCCGCCGGCTCCGCCCTTCTGACCCGTCTCGCGAACCTCGAAAGTGCGAATCTCGGGATATTTCTTCAAATCCTCACGCATAAGGTCGCAAATCTCGGTGAGCGTGCGTTTGCGTTCGGTCTTCTTCGTGAGTCGGACGTTGCTGGTTATGAGGTGAGTTCCGTTGTCCTGCATCGAAGCGAATGCATTGTCGGTATCGGCCACACCCTCATTCACGCTCATCGTGACGATTTCGGGGTAGTCGCGGCGGAACTGCTCGACGATGCGCAGAGCCAAATCGCGGGTAATCTCCTGACGCGTACCCACAGGCAGTTTGATGTCGATACCCACACGGCCGTTGTCCTGCGTGGGGAAGAATTCGGTTTTGAGATTCGAACCCACGCCTGCTATTACCGCCACGAAGATTGCCACGGCTCCCGCAATGGTAATCAGACGGTGATGCACGGTCCAGTTGAGAGCCGCTCCGTATACGCCGTTGAGCCAGTTGAAGCCGGCATCCACATACTTCTGAATGGGCGATTTTTTGGGGCTTTGCTTCATCATGAGCGAGCATAGCACCGGCGTAAATGTAAGTGCGGCTGCCGTAGATACGGTAAGCGTAATGGTCACCATCCATCCCATCGGCTTGAACAGCACGCCGGCCATACCGGTAATCATCGTCAGGGGCAGGAATACCGCGATGGTGGTAAGCGTCGAGGCGATAACCGAGACACCCACCTCTTTTGTAGCGAAGATTGCGGCCTGTTTGGGTCGTTCGCCGTTGTCGATGTGGCTGGTGATGTTCTCGAGTACCACGATTGCATTATCGACCACCATACCGATGGCTATCGACAGCGAACTCATGGTTATGATGTTGAGCGTATCGCCAGTGGCCAACAGATAGATGAGGGCCGAGAGCAGCGATATGGGAATCGTCAGCACGATGATGATTGTGGCACGCCAGCGTCCGAGCGAGAGCATCACGACCACCATCACGACGATAAATGTGGTGAGGATGGTTTCGATAAGCGAGTTCGCGGTATCGATGATGTTGTCCGAGGTGTCGATGAAGGGTTCGATGCGCACATCGGAGGGGAGTGTGGGTCGTATTTTCTCCAATTCGGCACGTACTTTTTCGGCAATCTGCACCGAGTTGGCGCCCGTCTGTTTCTGAATCACCAGCAGACCGCTTCGTTCGCCGTTGTTGTAGCTCTCCTGCGTGCGTTCCTCCTGCGTGTCGGAGACGGTTGCCACGTCGCGCAGATAGATGTTGGCTCCGTTGCGCGTTCCGACCACGATGTCGAGCATTTCGGAACCGTCATTGAACTCCTGGTCCACGCGGAGCGAGTAGGTGTTCGAACCCACATCCATCGTACCGGCGGGAATCGAACGGTTTTCGGCTGCGATAATCTGAGCGATACCCTCGATGGTTATGCCGTAGGCTTCGAGTTTGTAGGGGTCGCAGTAGATTTGAATCTGACGCTCGGGGATACCCGACACCGA
>JAFLRS010000175.1 GCA_022511355.1 Alistipes sp. | reverse complement strand
AGTAGGCCGACGAACCTGCGAATCCGGGCATGGTCGATGTTTCGTACTCCCAGCCTTCGACGCGTGCGAGAGGCGGTTCTCCCTGTTCGGTGGGTCCGAAATCCTTTACGGGCGGCAGTTCGAGCGGCAGTTCGTCGGGAGTGAGCGGCACTGCGGTTTCGCCTTCGTAGCGCATGGGGAAAGGCTCGCCCCAGTAGCGCTGACGCGAGAATATGGCATCGCGCAGACGATAATTCACGAGTTTTTTGCCCAGACCGCGACGTTCGACCTCTTCGAACATGAGTTTTATGGCATCTTTGACATCTTTGCCGTTGAGGAAATCCGAATTTATTACCGTACCCTCTTTGGCGTCGTAGGAGGCGGTGTTGAGATCGCCGCCCTCGACCACGGGTATTATATCCAGTCCGAAGTGACGCGCAAAGGCATAGTCGCGCGAATCGTGTGCCGGAACGGCCATGATGGCTCCGGTGCCGTATCCTGCCAGCACGTAGTCCGAAATGTATATGGGGATGCGTTTTCCGCTGAAGGGGTTTATGGCGTATGAACCCGTCGCCACACCGCTCACGCGTTTGGTTTCGGCTATGCGTTCGCGTTCGGAGCGTTTTTTGGTCTGTTCGATGTACTCTTCGACGGCGGCTTTGTTTTCGGGAGCGGTCAGCTCGCCGACCCATTGATGTTCGGGGGCGATGACCATGAACGTGACTCCGAAAATCGTATCGGGGCGCGTGGTGAAGATTTCCAGTTTGCGGTTGCTGCCTTCGATGTCGAAGAAGACCTGCGCACCGATGGAACGGCCTATCCAGTTGCGCTGAATCTCCTTGAGCGAATCGCTCCATTCGAGCCGGTCGAGACCTTCGAGCATTCGTTCGGCGTAGGCGGTTACGCGCAGCAGCCACTGTTTCATGCGCTTCTGTTCCACGGGATGCCCGCCGCGCACCGAAAGTCCGTCTTTGACTTCGTCGTTGGCGAGTACGGTGCCCAATGCGGGGCACCAGTTCACCATGGTGTCGGCGCGGAATGCCAGACGATAGTTCTGCAATACATTTTCTTTGCGGGCTTTGTCCCACGAGTTCCACTCTTCGGCCGTGAAGTGCATTTCCGTCGTACAGGCGGCATCTAATCCTTCGGTGCCGTGCTGTTGGAAATGCTCGACGAGTTTGGCGACGGGCTGTGCTTTGCGGCAGCTGTTGCAGTACCAGTGGTCGAACATTTGGAGGAAAGCCCATTGAGTCCATTTGTAGTATGCGGGGTCGCAGGTGCGGATTTCGCGGCTCCAGTCGAAGGAGAATCCTATTTTGTCGAGTTGTTCGCGATAACGGGCGATATTCTGTTCGGTGGTTAGGGCGGGATGCTGACCGGTTTGGATGGCATATTGTTCGGCCGGTAGTCCGAAGGCGTCGTAGCCCATAGGGTGGAGGACGTTGAATCCGCACGAACGCTTGTAACGTGCATAGATGTCCGAAGCTATGTATCCGAGCGGATGTCCGACATGGAGTCCGGCTCCCGAGGGGTAGGGGAACATATCGAGTACATAGAATTTGGGTTTAGAGGGGTCGATATCGACTTTATAGGTTTTCTGTTCTTTCCAACGGCATTGCCACTTGGCCTCCAACTCTTTGAAATTGTATTCCATATAGCGATTGTTAAGGTCTGTTTTCAATTTTCTGCAAAAATAGTCAAAAATTTTCGTTTTACCATCTTTTATGCCGATTGTCGCCGGTGAACGGGTTTGGGGGTATTCGCGCGGGTGTTTTTTTCTGTCGCTTTTGACCGCAAATTTCTTTTGTCGCTTTTGCGAGCAAAAGCGACAAAAAGGCTAAAGCCTTTTTTCTTATGCATATTCACATTCCCTCACTTTGCAAAGTGAGGGTGAATATTTCTCTTTCATATTTACATTCCCCCTAAATCCCCCTTTGTCAAAGGGGG
>JAFLRS010000174.1 GCA_022511355.1 Alistipes sp. | reverse complement strand
TGTAAATACAAAAAGGGTCTTGGTAGAGACCAGAGCATCAGCCTCGAAACACTCCGAACAATATTTAACTTTAATAAGTATGAGAAAAAATGTATTTCTTGCGATGCTGCTGATGTGTACTGCGACATTCGCCCAGATTTCGCCTCTGCCGAAGGCCTTGACTTTCGACGCCCATGCCGGCAAGCGCGAATCGATGCAACTTTATGATGGCACGACGATAAACTATACAGCCTATGAGCAGTTGTATTATGTAACCAATATCGAAGATGCAGCTTATCAATATCTGAATGTCTATGTCCCCGACGGAGCAACCCGGCAGTCTCCCATATTCCTGCGCACATATGTCGGCGGGTATATGGCTTCGGCTGCTTCACAGCCCAAGGCCGACGATGCAACGGGGCGTGCTTTGAAAGAGGGTTTCGTCGTGGTAATACCCGGAACCCGCGGACGTAATGCCAAAGTTGAGACTGCGGACGGCAAACAAATCTATACCGGACGGGCACCGCAGGCCATTCTCGATTTGAAAGCGGCCGTGCGCTATCTGCGCCATTTTGACAAAGTGATGCCGGGCGATGCCGAACGCATTGTAACCGACGGAACGAGTGCCGGCGGTGCGATGTCCGCACTGCTGGGTGCAACGGGAAATAATCCCGAATATGCAGCCTATCTGCAACAGATGGGTGCAGCCGATGAACGCGACGATGTGTTCGCATCGGTCTGCTACTGCCCGATCATCGACCTCGAACATGCCGATATGGCGTATGAATGGCTGTTTCATCAAACCGAATCACGTCAGCACCTCGACCCGACGCATGCCGCCTATTCCAAAGAGTTGGCCAGTCAGTTTCCGGACTATCTCAACAGCCTGCAACTCCATCTGGCAGACGGCACCCGGCTTATCGCCGACAACTATCTCGATTATATTAAAAGCGAGTTGATTCGTTCGGCCCAAATAGCCAAGAATGCCGGTGCGGATATTCCCGATTCGCTCGGATTCCGATTCAGCACTTCGGCGATGGGGCGGTTTGCTCCTCCCGTAAACGGAGGCATGCAACCCGGCCGGGCTACCGGTGCGCCTCAGCCTCCGGCGGGAGGTATGCGACCGATGGGCGGACGCGGCCCGCAGGGTGAATATATCGTTGACCTCGATATGCAGAAATACCTGAACTATGTCGTGGCGACCCAGCCGTTGAAGGGCGTACCAGCATTCGACAGTCAGATTGACGGCATCAACCGTCCGAGCGGCGAGAACGATGAGTTCGGCGACAGTTCGGGCTCTACGGTCAATTTCACCGATTATACGGCGCAGAAAAACGGCACGGCGGTGAGTGATGAGGTAAGGCAGCATGTCCGACTGATGAATCCGATGAGTTTTATCGGTGACGGATTGACGGCCGTTGCTCCGCACTGGTACATCAGACATGGTGCACGCGACCGCGATACAGCATTCCCTGTGCCGGTGAATTTTGCGACCAAATTGCAGAATGCAGGCAAGGATGTCGATTTTCTGCTGGCATGGAATCGTCCGCATAGCGGAGATTATGCGCTCGACGAGTTGTTTGCCTGGCTGAAAACTATTTTGAATGAATAGTCGGCATAATTGATTTTATGACCTAAAGAAGTCTGGCATTTCACTTGCCGGGCTTTTTTTATTCAGTAGACTGTACGAACCGCACAAGCCGCATTACTGCCTCTGTTTACGGTAGTCAAGGGGCGAGATACCAGAGTGGCGACGGAAAAATTTGCCGACGCTTTATGGCCGATGCAAGCACGGTCGGGAAAGATGTTACGGCTCCGCTTATGTAGGGCTATGGAGCGTTGGCGTTCGCCAGCGACCGCGACCAGCGACTGCATTCGTCCTTCGTATTGGTACCGCAATATACGACAGGCGAGGCAGGTCAGTCAAAACCTCGCAAGCAGGAACGTGTAAAATATCTCTGACCTTACACCCGAACATACATTTGTCGGTACGTTGTGCGAGACTGCCGGCGACAGCAGGCTGGCTCGG
>JAFLRS010000173.1 GCA_022511355.1 Alistipes sp. | reverse complement strand
TCCGTGAAGGCGGCAGAACCGTCGGTTCCGGCGTTGTCATCGCTGTCAACAAGTAATTTGGGGCATTGATCACAAAGCTTTCAAACTAAAATTCCCGCCTCGGAGCGATCCGGGGCGGGTTTTTCTGTTATCTTGCAGACATTTTGGCGTCGGTCTATCGGGTATCAGACTTCCCACGGCATCGGTTCCCACCGATACTTTGCCATCACGACCCTGCCGTTTTCGTCAAACTCCACGCCGTCGCGCTCGAGGAGTTCGCGCTGCATGTTTATGCCGCCGAAAGCGAACGCCTCCGACAGACCGCCTTCTTTCGTGACGACCCGATAGCAGGGTATGCCGTCGGGGTCGGGGTTGACGTGCAGGGCATATCCAACCACTCGCGACCACCGCGGATTGCCCGCAAGCGCCGCGACCTGTCCGTAGCTCGCCACGCGCCCGCGGGGTATCTTTCTCACGACTTCGTAGATGCGGTCGAATGTGTTCATAAATATCTCTCCCCAAAAAATTTGCGCCGGTCATCGCCGACGCAAATATTATTTACAGCGAAATGCTAACAGATTCAGTACCGGCCGCGGCGGTAACGGTCTTGCTGCCGACAGTCACGAAGAAGTCCTTGTCGGTCTTCGTGTAGCTGACGTTAACGGTGTCGCCCGATCTCTCAGCCTTAATCGTGCAGACGGGCTTCGCATCGACATCGTAGACTGTAGTCTCGGCGATCTTGCCGTCTTCAAGATTGTAAACGACGGCGTTCGCGTTAGCGAGGTAGTCATACTCAAAGTCGCGCTTGAAGTCGCCGAAGACGACGATGGAATTCTGCTTTGCAAGGAGCGGCATCTCGAAGTAGCTGCAATTCTCGCGATACCAGCGGCCGCCCTCATAGGTCTTCTGGGTGATGATGTCGGTCCACTTGCCGTCGGGGAGGTAGAACTCCGCCTCGCTGCGGTCGTTGAGGATGGGTGCGACCAGCAGGTTGTCGCCGAGCATGTACTGTGTGTCGACGGTACGGCAGGTGCGGTCGTTAGCGTAGTCGATGACCATCGCGCGCATCATTGGGACGCCCTTTTCGTGGGTCTTGACGGCCTGTGAGAAGATGTAAGGCATCAGCTTGCCCTTGAGCTTAGTGAAGAAGCTGACGACTTCGCATGCCTCGTCATCGAAGAGCCACGGGACGCGGTAGGACGAGTTGCCGTGAAGTCTCGAATGGGTCGAAAGGAGGCCGAACGCCGCCCAACGCTTGTAAAGGTCGGGGGTTGCGGTCTGCTCGAAGCCGGAGATGTCGTGAGAGAAGAAGCCGAAGCCCGAAATGGAGAGCGAAAGTCCGCCGCGGATGGTCTCCGCCATCGAGGAGTATTCGGAGGAGCAGTCGCCGCCCCAGTGTACGGGGAACTGCTGGCCGCCGGCGGTCGCGCTTCTTGCAAACAGACACGCCTTGTTCTCGCCGTAGTATTCTTTCAGAACGTTGAAGACGGTGCGGTTATAAAGCTGAGTGTAGTAATTGTGCATCTTGATGGGATCGGCGCCGTTGTAGTAGACGACGTCGGTCGGGATCCTCTCGCCGAAGTCGGTTTTGAAGCAGTCTACGCCCATCTCGCAAAGTGCGCGGAGCTTAGAGGCGTACCACTCGCAAGCCTCGGGATTTGTGAAGTCGACGATAGCCATGCCGGGCTGCCACATGTCGCACTGGAATACCGAGCCGTCTTTGTTGAGGATGAAGTAGTCATTCTCTACGCCCTCTGCAAAGAGCTTCGAGCGCTGGCCGATATAGGGGTTTATCCAGACGCAAGTCTTGAGTCCCTTGTCGTTATGGAGCCTTGCGAGCATTTCCGCGGGCTTAGGGAACTGACGGAGGTCCCACTCGAAGTTGCACCACTCAAATTCGCGCATCCAGAAGCAGTCGAAGTGGAAGACCTGAAGCGGGATGTCGTGTTCCGCCATGCCGTCGATGAAGCTGTTGATGGTCTCTTCGTCATACTTTGTCGTGAAGGAGGTGGTGAGCCAGAGTCCGAAGGTATATGCCG
>JAFLRS010000172.1 GCA_022511355.1 Alistipes sp. | reverse complement strand
CTCCGAAGATGTCGCCGAATTGCGAGAATATATCCTCCATCGAGAATCCGCCGCCGCTGAAACCTCCGAATCCGCCGCCGTTTGCTGCACCTCCCATTCCGGCGTGTCCGAAACGGTCGTAGCGGGCACGTTTGTCGGCATTCGACAGCACGTCATAGGCTTCGGCAGCCTCTTTGAATTTCTCTTCGGCCTCTTTGTCGCCCGGATTTTTGTCGGGGTGGTACTTGATGGCCGCCTTGCGGTACGCTTTTTTTATCTCGTCCGCATTGGCGTTTTTGTCTACGCCAAGCACCTCATAGTAGTCTCTTTTCTCTGCCATTTCAATATGCCTCTCTATTCACCTACAACGACTTTAGCATAACGCAGAATCTTCTCTCCGAGTTTGTATCCGCGCTGCACTACATCTATGATTTTGCCTTTCTGCTCCTCGCTCGCAGCCGGAAATTTGGCTACGGCCTCATGCAGGTCGGCATCGAACTCTTTGCCTGCGGCTTCTATTTCGGTCACTCCGCGCTGCCGCAATGCCTCGGCGAACTTCTGCGCCACGAGTTTGTTGCCTTCGCGCAGAGCCGTTATGTCGTCGCTCTTTTGGGATGCATCGACCGCGCGATAGACATCGTCGAGTACCGAAAGCATCGCTTTCAGCACATCGGCTCCTCCGCTCTCTACAAGCTCCATCTTTTCGCGGAGCGTGCGTTTGCGGAAGTTGTCGAATTCGGCCTGCAGACGCAGGTATTTGTCCCGCCATTCGGCCGCTTCATCGACCGATGCGCGCTCCTCTGCCATTGTGTCAGCGGTTGCGGTGCCGTTGTCTGTCACATTGTCATCCGCACTATTTGCTTCGGCGGCTGCCTCGCTGCCCGACGATACGTGCTGGTCTTCGGCAACCTCCTGATTATAAACTTTTTGCTTTTTCATTTCTGTATATCTGTTCGTTGTTTTCTATTATATGGCCGCAAAATGTATACCACCGGCATCAATACATATTGTCGTACATACTCTGACTTTTGTCGTATTTCAAATCGGCGAGCGACGATGCCTTTACGCCTATGTTGAAACTCCAGCTTTTGTGGAATCCGAACGGAATCCATACGAACGACATCTGCCAGCAGTGCAGATCCCGGGTTATGCTTATCGACGAGGTGGTAAGTTTGTTGTTCATTATATCGTATCCGCCGGTGATGCTTATACCCGTTTTCGGAGTAAGGTTCACGCTGGCGTTGAATCCTATGGTTTGATTCACATTGCGTTTGTATCCGGTCGTGCCGTTGTTCACATAGCTTACCGAATAGCTTATCATATAGTTGAAGCCGAGGTTCCACGGCAGTGAAAAGTCGTAATATGTCTGAGCCATGTACCGCCGTCGCAAAGCAGGGTCCATAGTACCGTAGGGGTCGTAGAACGGATTTATATATTCGAGCGGTATGGAGTTGATGTCGTTGATTGCGGGTTGCGAACGGTCCTGCCGCGACCTGAATGTGTAACCGAAACTCCATCCCGTACTCATGATACGTCCCGGGAGTCCTCGCCGCCACATGAGTTTGTTGTAGCGGACACCTTGCGGCGACACTTCATACGGGTCGAGCACGGCATTGAGCTGCAAACCGAAGTTGCTGCCGAATATGGTGGTTCGGAAGCTGACGGGAATGGTCGAAAGGCGCATCGAGTCGGCGAGGAAGTTGTACGAGCCGCTGATTTGAATCTGGTCGATAAGCTTCACCTTTTTCACTCCGGTGGTGTCGCGTTTGCTCAGCACCTTCATTTCGAGAGTCTGTCCGAGCGAGAAGTTGAGCGACATCTGCTGTCCGCTGCCGGGTACTCCGTAGGCGTTGTCGGAGAAGGGCGAATATACCGAATATCTACCCGTAGAGTCGGTCTGCACCACCTGATAGAATCCGTATTTCTGCTTGCTGAAGTCGGGGGCATAGGAGAATCCGACCGACGGATTGATGGTGTGACGTATAGCCTGCACCTTGCTGGTCTTCTTTTTGAACTGCCACATTCCGTAGATGGTGGTGTTGGCCGATATTC
>JAFLRS010000171.1 GCA_022511355.1 Alistipes sp. | reverse complement strand
TTCACGATTACGCCCATCGGCGAACAGAGGTTTGTCACGAACGCAATCATCGCGAACAGGAAGATCATCACGATAATCGGCAACAGATTGTTGTTCTTTTGATTTTCCATAAAGTTTTTGTTTTTTTATTGGTTAATAATTTGGTTATCTATTACTTTTCTCTTTCGGCCACATAGGAGCAGAATTGCGTAAGGGATTCGCGGTAGGGCGAAGGCTCGAACTGCGACAAAACCGACATGGCACGCTGCAGATAGGCCTTCATAACCTCGCGGGCACGCTCGATGCCCCCCTCGCGCTCGACCGCCGAACGCACGAACTCCGCTTTCGAAGGGTCGTCGGCACATACCGCCACCGCATCGAGCAATTCGCGTCGGTGTTCTGCGTCGGCACGTTCCAGAACCTCGATAAGAGGCAGCGTAATCTTCCTTTCGCGAATGTCGGCATTGACCGGCTTGCCCGTCACCGACGACTGCGACGTATAGTCCAGAATATCGTCGGCAATCTGAAAGGCCATGCCCGCAGCCTCGCCGAAACGATGCATGGCTGCTATCTGGGCCGGAGTGCCCTTAACCGACAAGGCTCCCGCCGATGCGCTTACGGCTATCAGACTCGCCGTCTTCTTGCCTATGATTTCGAAATAATCCTCGCGCGAAGTGTCCATTTTCGAGGCATGGTCGCCCTGCAGCACCTCGCCCTCGCACAGAGTGGCAATGGTGCGTATGACGTGCGAAACTATATCGTACTGACCGCTCGACATTCCTATATCCATATTGCGTGCGAGTACGTAATCGCCCGCCAGCACCGCATTCTTCGACTGCCAGCGAGCATTTACCGACGGACGGCCGCGGCGTTTGTCGGCATCGTCGATAACATCGTCGTGAATGAGCGATGCCATATGTATCATCTCGACCAGCATCGCCGCCAGATAGGTGCGTTTGCCGATTGTCCCCGACGGTGAAATCATCGCCGCCGACAACATCGCAATCATGGGGCGTATTCCCTTCCCGCGCGACGACAGCACATACTCCAGCATCTCCGACAGAAGACCTCCCTCCGCCGAAAAATGGCTGCGCACGAACGAGTCGAACTCGGCAAGTTCGGCCTCTATCGGCTTGCGAATTGTATCGATTGTCACCATCCGATTTCCGTTTGTGATGCAAATATAATCATTTTTCGCATCCGCACACTCGTCAAGTCGATGTTTTTTCGTACCTTTGGCCCTATATTCGACCGTTTCGAAATGAATATGACTGAAAAATATCTGCACCGCCTGCAGCAAATCGCATCTTACGTCATTCCGCTCGCAATATTCTGGTGCGTAAGCGCGCTCTGCTTCGCTCCCCAGTTCGAAGGACGGGTGCTGCCACAACACGACATCGAACAATACAACGGAATGTCCCGCGACCTGCGGCAACATTATCAGCAGACCGGCAGCGACGCTCAATGGACGGGTGCCATGTTCGGAGGAATGCCCGCCTATCTCATAAGCGTGCGCTACCCCTCGCAATTGGTCAAAAACACAGTCGGACAGGTCGTCAAGGCGGTAAAAACACCCGCAGGATTCATATTCTTCGCCATGACCGCCATGTGGCTCATGATGCTCATGCTCGGAGTCTCGCCGTGGGCGGCCGTCGTACCGGCACTGGCCTACGGACTCTCCACCTACTTCTTCCTTATCATTGGCGCGGGACACGTCACCAAAATGTGGGCGCTGGTCTATGCTCCGCTCATGTGCGGCGGAATATTCACCGCTCTGCGCGGAAATCTGTGGGCCGGAGCCGTCGCTACAGCCCTCTTCGCATCGCTCGAAATAGGAGCCAATCATCCGCAGATAACCTACTACTTCCTGCTTGCCGCCGGAATCTTCTGGGTGAACGAACTCATATTCGCTCTGCGCGAAAAACATACGGCCGACTTCGCCAAACGTACCGTCGTCCTCATTGCGGCGGGCATCGTGGCGGCAGGCTCCAATTTCGCTCCGCTGTGGTACACCTCGCAGCACTCGCCCGACACCATACGCGGAGGTTCGGAACTC
>JAFLRS010000170.1 GCA_022511355.1 Alistipes sp. | reverse complement strand
CCTCGGGAACAAGACCGCGGGCGATAATCTCCTCGCGCGAAATATCGGCATCGTGTTCGCCCAATTCGGCCTTGGTGGTAGGCGTCACTATGGGAGTCGGAAATGCCTGATTCTCCTTCATTCCGTCGGGCAGTCTGATGCCGCAAATCTCACGCGCTCCGGCCTTGTAGCTGCGCCACGCCGAACCGCAAAGATAACCACGGACAATCATCTCAACGGGATAACCCGTGCAGCGGCGACCCACGGTAACCATGGGGTCGGGAGTAAGAAGCTTCCAGTTGGGAACTATGTCGGCCGTGAGGTCGAGGAACTTGGCAGCTATCGAATTGAGGATTTGCCCCTTGAAAGGTATACCCTTCGGCAAAACCACATCGAAGGCCGAAATACGGTCGGTGGCGACCATAACAAGCAGGTCGTTCTCCAGAAAATAAACATCACGCACCTTGCCGTGATAAACGGAAGTCTGTTGCGGGAGTCGAAAATCGGTTGATGTTAAAGCAGTCATAAAATTATCTGTTTTTTTAAGTAATTGGCAAAACACACGGAGAGTCGGAGCGGATTACTTCAGCTCCTCCCAGCTGAGGGTGTCGAGGTCATCGACGGACATCGAGCAGAATGCATTTATAAATGCCGCAGCAAGTCGCGAATTGGTGACCAGCGGAATATTGAGGTCCACAGACGCACGACGAACCTTGTAGCCGTTGTCGACATTGTCGGTATCCACCACTTTGGGCACGCTCACCACGAGGTCTATCTGTTTGTCGTGCAGCATCCGCAGCATTTTGGGGCTGCCCTCCTCGTCATCCATATACACGCGCGTATTGGGTATCTTGTAGGCCGTAAGGAAGGCACTCGTACCCTTGGTAGCATAGATGCAATACCCTTTGCTGTGGAGAAGTCGTGCCGGTTCGAGCAGCGAAGCCTTGTCTTTGGGGTCGCCCGCCGAAAGAAGCACTGACTTTTCGGGTATGCGCATACCCACCGAAAGCATAGCCTTAAGCAGAGCCGAAGCGGCATCCTGACCGATACAGCCCACTTCGCCCGTCGAGGACATATCGACACCGAGTACGGGGTCGGTATTGTGCAGGCGGTTGAATGAGAACTGACTGGCCTTCACTCCTACATACTCGAAGTCGAAAAGCGATTTGTGAGGCTTCTGAACCTCGAGTCCGAGCATTATGCGCGTTGCAATATCTATGAGGTTAATCTTAAGCACCTTGCTCACGAACGGAAAACTTCGCGAAGCCCGCAGATTACACTCTATAACCTTAATCTCGTTGTCGCGGGCGAGGAACTGGATGTTGAACGGTCCGGAAATGTTCAATTCGCGCGCTATCTGACCCGATATCTTCTTGATTCGGCGCACGGTCTCCACATAGAGCTTCTGGGCGGGGAACATAATAGTGGCATCGCCCGAATGGACTCCCGCAAACTCCACGTGTTCGCTGATGGCATAGGCTATAATCTCGCCTTTGTCGGCCACGGCATCCATCTCGACCTCCTTGGTGTTTATCATAAACTTGCTCACCACTACGGGATGCTCTTTGCTGACCTCGGCCGCCAACTTGAGGAAATGGTCCAACTCGGCCTTCGTCGAGCAAACGTTCATGGCCGCTCCCGACAGAACATACGAAGGACGCACCAACACGGGGAAACCCACCTTTTCGATAAACCGGTGTATGTCTTCAGTCGAGGTCAGGGCACTCCACTGCGGCTGATCGACTCCGATGCGGTCGAGCATCGCGGAAAACTTGTCGCGGTCCTCGGCATTGTCGATACTCCGCGCCGTAGTGCCCAGAATAGGTATATTCTGCTCGTCAAGCTTTACGGCAAGATTGTTGGGAATCTGTCCGCCCGTCGAAATTATAACGCCTTTGGGCTGCTCCGCCTCCATAATATCGAGGACGCGCTCGAAAGACAGCTCGTCGAAATAGAGACGGTCGCACATATCGTAGTCCGTGGAGACGGTTTCGGGATTGTAGTTAATCATAACCCCGTTGTAACCGTTCTGGCGTATTGTCTGCAACGCCTGCACGCCGCACCAGTCGAACTCGACCGACGAACCGA